>CBDUKC010000022.1:0-19408 GCA_965367705.1 uncultured Maribacter sp.
GTCTTAATTTGCCTGTTTAATAAATGTTCTTTTTTATTAATTCCTTAAGGTTGACTGTGAGTATATTTAATGAAATGCTTTTGCTACGGTTTCCATCTCAACTTTTAAAGTTTTATCGAACCTATTAATTGGCGGAATTTCAAGATCAAGATCTAGTAATTCATACACGGCCATCTGAGCAGCTCTTACGGAATATTCCACTGTAAATACTACATCATCTGGAATTTCTACAAACTGACTAATAAATGCTAAGTTTTTTGAATTTTCAGGTACAGGTAGTGGTCTATCTGCTTTTAAACGAGGCATGAACATACTGGTGATATAGGGCATTCTACAAGGTATACATATAGCATTTGCAAACACAATTTCATAATCGAATTTTAAATGTCCACATAATTCAATCATAATTTCTTCTCCCGTACATTCTGTCATTGGCTTACCAACAAAATTACCAACCCGATCAGGGTGCAATCCGTAGGTAAAGAACACTTGTACATTGGAGGGTTGATCTTTATAATGTGGCTGTTGGTTCAATGAAAAACTCATAAACCAATTAGAATCTTTAAGGGTAACCTGACTCCCTGTTCCTGCTTTGTTTCCAGATAATTTTTCCATCTGATCAAAGAATGCAGTATCTTTTAAAGTAATTGTAAATGATTCCCAGAAAGATTCTGCTATGTTAGAATTAAACACTTCAGGTCTACCAAATCCAGGATATTTATTTGCTAGTTTTTCCCATAATACCCATCCTTGGCTATCTTCTTTTGTAAAGTGTTTTGGTGCGCTTGTCATGGATCCGTAACTAGAAGCATCGGTCATTGAACCATTTTGATAGAATACTAAATCGCCATCATTGATTGTTATGGTTTCTTTATTTCCTTTGGTTTCATAAGCAAGGTTTTTTACAACTACTTTTTCAGTTCCTGTATTTTTGTCTAAACCATATTCGGTATCTAAATCTGTTACTGTGCTGCCCTTCAAAAAATGAACACCATGAGATTTAAGCCAATTTTGCAATGGAAGAATCATTGAGTCATATTGGTTGTAGATGGTACGCTTAACCCCCGTCATTGTTTCTACATTTGGAAACTCCTGCATAAATCTATGTAAATATCGTTTAAACTCTACAGCACTGTGCCATGGAGAAAATGCAAAACTTGTGCGCCACATAAACCAAAAGTTTGTTTCAAAAAAGGAAGGAGAAAACCAGTCGTAAATAGAACTATTTCCTAGTTTTTCTTCGCTTGCCTCACTAAGCTTAAGAAGTTCTGCACGGTTGGCCATAGAAAATCCTAATTTAGACGAATCTACAATTGCGCGGTTCTTGTCAATGAGACGTGCTTTTGAGTTTGATTTTATTCGTTCATTAAAAGCAACTGTCTCTTTATAAACTGAGGTGTTAGGATCTGTAAGTGACGGAATGGAATCAAACAAGGCCCATGTGCATTCGTAAATATTTAAGGTTAACATTCGAGAACCACGTAAAGTATAGCCTTGCTCAGCATTTCCTCCAGCATCTAAACTACCGCCTAAAACAGGTAAACTTTCAAAAATTGTAATATTATTTCCGGCTACTCCGCCATCGCGAATTAAAAATGCAGCACCCGCAAGTGATCCTATTCCGCCACCTATGAAGTATGCTTTTCTATCTTTATTTTGAATAATCATAATAAATTATTTTAGATTGTTATTTGCTGTATTTCTTTATTGAATACCTATAATTAGGTAGTTTTTTTAAATAATTATTAATTCATAATCAAAGTTATGGGTGGTAATCAGAATAAAACCTGACCTAGGTCATCGTAGCTTAAAAACTTCATGTTTTATGATTCTTAAACGTTATAGAGTAGTACAGAGTCGTGTTTTTAGAAAGCAAAAAGTTCGCTATTCGAATATATTTTGAATAGTGAACTTCATCTCTTTTAAAATGTAAACAACTTTGTTTAACGAGTTAATTACATGTATTTAGATAAGAATTTAAAGAACTCTTTTTTTAGATCAGCATAGATTTGTCGTTGAGTTTCCATTTTTTTACGAAGTTCTAGGTGATTTTTCACCATGGCTACATCCATAGATTCGTGATTTGCATCACTGTGGCCAGATATACTCATTTCATGCTCCTCAATCGTCTCTTCCATATCTTCTATTACTCCTTCATGAAGAAGAAATTCATTTTGATAATGTTCTAACTTTGCAAGTACGTCTTTATCTGTCCAACGTGTTACTAGTTCCGCTAATCTGTTTTTGAAAGATTTTAATTCATCATTCCAAAATTCAAGTTCAGATTTCCATAGTTTGTGTTCAAAATGTAAATCTGAATTGTTAATTACTTCTTTTACTTCTTTCATGATACTGTATGTTTTAATTATCTATCTAGTTATCTTCTAATATTGCAAATTGATTTAATGCTTCTAATGCTTCACAACCGTACATTAATGCAGGACCTCCACCCATCATAACCGCTACACCTATAGTTTCTATAATTTCTTCTGAGAGTGCACCAGCTTGTATTGCATCATGAACATGAAAAGCAATACATCCATCACAGCGAACAGTAATGGCAATACCTAAAGCAATGAGTTCTTTTGTTTTGGAAGAAAGTACACCTTCTGCAGTACTTGCTTTGTGCAGACTGTTAAAACCTCCAATGGTTTCAGGTATTTTTGCTCCGAGTTCTTTTATGAGTTGTGTAAGGTCATTATAATGTTTTGAGTGGTCTTTAATCATGATTTCATGTTTTAAAAATTTAAAATGTTTTGAAGAATCTTTCTAATATGCCTAAAACATATTCAAAGTTATTTTAAATCCTCGTGGGTAAACATGATTTAAATCAGTGCCCTAAATAAATTTATAGCGATATAAAATATAGGAAGAAGGTAAAGTAGTTCTAGGAGTTTATCTATATATAAAGAACTACAAAACATGCTTTTGTTTTAGGAATTTTTTAATTTAATCTTACAACTGACCCAAGTCATTCAAAAATTCCTAAGGGCAATATACCTTTGGTTGAATATAAAAAACAAATAGAAATGAAACGGTTATTTATTATTACGTTATTGTTGTCAATACCTATGATAGGTAGTTCACAAACACTTGAAGAAATTAATACACCTACGGTTTCGGGACTGGATCAAATAGGGTCTTTTAGCGAGGGTTTAACAGCTGTTAAAAAAGGAAATGAGTGGGGTTTTATTGATGAAGATGGCATATTGGTTATTGGTTTTAGAGGAGATTTAGTTTGGAACAAAACCCCTAATACAGCTAAGCTTGGCGTAGAAAATCTTGGTTATCCTCAATTTAAGAATGGACTTTGCGCTATAAAAGTAGTGAAAGAAGATGGTATAACTCGGTATGGTTTTATAGATAAAAAAGGAACTATAGTGATACCTGCAGAATTTTTAAACGTAAGTCAATTTAATGATGGCCGTACCATAGGTATCTACGAGAAAAAAGTCTTGCGTGGTAAGAATCCTTATCAACTGAGAATTTATGAATATGACTTTACAGAAGTAGTCGTAAATACAAAGGGTGAAATGTTATGGCCAATACAGGAAAGACAGGGTATTGTCATGTCAAAAAAACTGTATGAATTACCAGAAATACATGCTTCTATGATTTCGGACAAATTATTAATGGTGAAAGATAAAACCAATACGTGGAATATTGTTAAGCCTAAACTTTAATATTTAACATCGTGGTAACTCCTAAGATGAATTAAACAAGGTTCTTAATTTAATAGCGGTTAATTAGGGAACTAAATAAGTGAAAATCGAAATCTAAAAATTAATTATATGGCTTTTAAAAGCGATATGTAAAGACATACAGCATGGATAAAATTTCAACAATACTGGTACCATTCAATTTTACGGAGGCATCAAAAAAGGCCTTAAAATATGCCATAAGCTTTGTAGGTAGGTTTGACGATATAAAAATTATATTGGCGTATGTTTCAGGAAATAGTAATCTTGAGTTGGAGCCTGGAAATTTCGAAAAGTTAGAGAAGGAATATAGCGGTGTTTTGCAAAATAAATTAGAATGGATCATTCAAGAAGGAGCACTTATTACAACGTTACTTGAAATTAGGAAAAAGAATAAGATAGACCTTATTATAATGGGATGTGCGGATAGAAAGGGGAATAGACAACATGAAAAAACGATTAATCTTGTTTCAAAAAGTACATGTCCGGTTATGGTTATTCCTTATAATTATGTAGCGTATAATCTTGCCAATATAGCTTTAGTTATAGGAAGAGAAGAGATTGATAATACTAAAAAGTTAGGAACACTCTTAATGATTGCTCGTAAATGTAAAGCAAAAGTACATGTATTGACTATAGAGAATGAGCCTGTAGTTTATGGGTATAGTAAAGAGGAAGAAAAGAATGAGAGCGCTATTGAATACTATCTTGAGTCATTCTATGAAGAGCGTGTATTTATTAAAAACGATGATATTTTAGATGGTATTAATACCTATGGTATAAAAAATGAAATTGATCTTGTAACCATTCTTCCTAAAAGTAAAAACAAGAAGCATAACGCTACAGAAAAGCAGCTAACAGAATTGTTAATTTTAAATTCTAAAGTTCCCATACTTGTTTTGGAGTAGGTATTGTGCAAAATATGCGCAAAATTATTATTTCTTAAAATAAGAGACTAGATGAAATTTTTTAGAAACAGACCTAAAGGTGAATTTATGCAGAACAGAAATTGGCAAGAATTATTTATGTTGGCCGAACATTGGAAATCAGATCTTTTATTTTACAAAGATGACCTTAGGTTTTTAAGGCATCTGGAGGATAAATATTTCTTATGGATAGAGGCACAAACAGATTTGGAAAACATACGCAAAGCAGGTGAAAGTATTTTAAAAGACACGAGAGATTGTGATGAATTATTAGAGCTTGTAGACAAGCATTTAGCCCACCTTTCAACATTAATTAGTGAAACGGAGAAACAGAATCAAAAAGAATTTAGAGCAGAACATCTGGAGCTTAAAGAAGCTGTTTCCCAATTTATAGAAAATACGAAGGAAAATAGAAGGCAACTTTTCAAAGTTATTGAATTTGATGTTGAAACAGCTAAATTATAATTTGAAACAAGTATAGAATTAGTTGTAAGACTACTTAAAAAGCTAAAGTTCTTAACGGGTTAAGAACTTTAGCTTTTATATTTTAAATTTAAGTTCTTAATCTAGTAACATTGCAGCATAGTACGCTGCCCCAAATAAAGCGGTGTTCTCATTGAGGATAACATTTACGGGTACCATTTGTAAGAGTGAATTCATTCGTCCAGACTGCATAAAATTGTCTGTAAATACTTCACGGTTCATTCCTTTGATAATCTTAGGCATAATTCCTCCCCCAATATAAATACCTCCAGTAGCCTTAAATTTTAAAGCCAGCTGAGCAGTTTCTATAGCCAAAAACCGAACAAAGAGATCTAGTGTTTCTCTACAAACTACATCTGATCCTTCTAAGGCCATTTTTGTAATAACAGCGGCCGGATCTTCTTTTGTTATTCTTGCTTTAAAGGCATCAGTTTCCTTTTCGCCACTTACATTACGTATCAATTGGTAGGTGTCCCGTATGCCTTGTCCTGATAATAAACGTTCCCAACTTACATGTCCATATTTTTGTTGAAAATATTTCCAAATTTCAAGATCAAAATCGTTTCTCGGACCAAAATCGCAATGACCGCCTTCAGAGGCAAAAGGGTGGTATGCTGTTCCATCCCAAAATAAACCCGCTTCTCCTAGACCAGTGCCTGGAGAAATAATAACGGCGTTTCCTGGTATTTCTGAGCCATATTTTAAGCAATCTAAATCTTTTTTTTCAAGTGTAGCTAGGCCATATGCGTTAGCTTGCATATCATTTATTAAAAAAATTGATTTTAATTGAAGTTTTTTAATGAGTTCTTCGGTATCAATATCCCAAGGAAAATTAGTGCCATGCACTGTACCTTTGGTTATCGGACCAGCAACACCAAAGCAGATACTATTTATTTCTGGTATTTCTTTAACCTTAAAGTCTTCTATGATTTCCAGTAAAGAGGTATGGTTTTTTGTTTTATAGGAATTTTGTTTGATTATAAAAAGCTGACCTTCTTTAAATTCAAAAAGTGCAAGATTCGTTTTAGTTCCTCCGATATCACCTGCTAATATGGTGCCATTTTTATAACCTAGTTTCTTTTTGAACCCTACAGCTAAAGGAATTAGCGGTTCAGTGAGTAGCGGTAAATTGTAGTTCTCCGTCATTTTCATAATGGTGTTTTTTAGGCTATGGTGATGGACGCGTCTAAATAAACATCTTGTATAAGATGAAGTAACTTAACACCTTCTTTCATTGGGCGTTGAAAAGCCTTTCTTCCAGAGATTAATCCCATACCACCAGCGCGTTTATTAATGACAGCTGTACGTACCGCTGCTGCAAAATCATCTTTGCCAGAAGCACCACCAGAATTAATAAGTCCGGCACGTCCCATATAGCAATTAGCAACTTGGTATCGGGTTAAGTCAATAGGATGATCGGTAGTGAGTTGGCTATAGACAAGATCACTAGTTTTTCCAAAATCTTTCAGCGCAAGGTAACCACCATTGTTACTGGGTTGTTTTTGTTTGATAATATCCGCCTCAATTGTCACACCAAGGTGGTTGGCTTGTCCCGTTAAATCTGCGCTTACAGAATAATCTTTATCTTTTTTAAAGGCATCGTTACGCAGGTAACACCATAGAACCGTAACCATGCCTAATTCGTGTGCACGTTTAAAAGCTTTAGTTGTTTCTTGTATTTGTCTATCAGATTCAGGAGAGCCAAAATAAATTGTAGCACCTACTGCTTTAGCCCCCATATTCCAAGCTTGTTCTACTTGCGCAAAATAAATCTGATCAAAGGTGTTTGGGTATGATAGTAGTTCATTGTGATTTAATTTTACTAAAAAAGGAATTTTATGGGCGTATTTTCTAGAAACGGCACCCAGTACTCCTAGGGTTGATGCTACGGCATTACACCCGCCTTCAATAGCTAATTTTACAATATTTTCTGGGTCAAAATACTCAGGGTTGGGTGCAAAGCTAGCTCCTGCAGAATGTTCTACACCTTGATCAACCGGTAAAAGAGAAAGATGACCTGTACCTCCAAGCCTGCCGTGATCAAATAGCTGTTGCAAACTACCTAATACGCGGTTAGATCTATCTGATGATGCCATAATCCGATCCGTAAAATTAGGGCCAGGGAGGTGAATTTTGTCTTTGGAAATGGTACCGCAGACGTGGTCTAGCAGATAGGAAGTTTCTTCTTTTAAATATTTTTCAATTTCCATAGTTCGTATTTTAAGTTGTTTCTTAAATCGGTTTTTGATCTTTTATCCAATCGTACAGTTTATCCGCATCTTTTTTAATACATAATTGGGTACCGTGATGCATTGTGGCAGCCGTTCCGCAGGCTACGCCATAGCGAACCATATCTGCTAAAGATCTGTCCCAAATTAGGCTCATGACCATACCAGCGACCATACTGTCTCCAGCGCCAATAGTGCTTTTTTGGTGTACTACAGGCGCGGGTACATGTACCATTTTTGTGCTAGTAGCTAATAATGCTCCTTTTGGACCTAGAGAAACTACAAGAATTTGACAATCATGATCTTTTAAAAATTGTGTAGCTAATGATTTCAAATCTAAGTCTGTAATAGAGGTAGTTCCGCACAAAGCACCTAATTCTGCTAAGTTAGGTTTTAGCATATAAATTTTTGATTTGGCAGCTTTCATCAGTGCTTCGCCTGAGGTATCCAGAATAAATAATGCTTCTTTCTTTTCAGCCACTCGGCTTACTTTTACATAAAAATCGTCCGGTACATTGGGAGGTAACTTTCCGCTAGCAACCAGATAATCACCTTTTTGAAGCTGAAGTTCTAATTGTTGTAGTGCGTTTTGCCATTCTACTTCCTTTACAGCCGGACCGGGCATTCCAAATCGGTATTGTTGGTTGGTACTCGTGTCCGTTACCGCAAGGTTTTCACGTGTCCACCCCTCAATTGGAATTACCGATTGTTCTATATGTTGTTCATCTAAAAGTTTCTTTAAAAATTCTCCTGCAGGTCCACCAGCAAAATAGCTACAAAGAGAATTGCCTCCTAATTTATGAATGGCCCTAGATACGTTAATTCCTCCGCCTCCTGCATCAAAGGTGGGTTCGGTGCAACGTAATTTAGTATCGGCGGCAATCCCATCTACAGTGGTGCTTTTATCAATTGCAGGGTTTACGGTGAGCGTTATTATACGAGCCATTTTAATCGTTTATTTAGCACTAGTTATTTGTTTTATTTTAATTGATAATGGTCTATTACATTTAACTTACCATCAAACTCATACATATGCGGAATGCCAGTAGCCACTTCTATCTTTGCAATTTCATCAGATGAGATATGCTCTAAGTATTCAATAAGTGCGCGTAATGAATTTCCGTGTGCAGCTATCAATACAGTTTTTCCCTTGGCGAGTTCAGGAGCAATAGCTTCAAAAAAGTAATTTACTACTCTTTTTGAAGTATCTTTTAAAGATTCACCCAAGGGGAGTACCGATGGATCTAAAGCCTTATAGTTCGCATCAAATTCAGGATTTCTTTTATCGTATATAGATAGGCTAGGGGGAGGAGTATCGTAACCTCTTCGAACACTCAAAAAAAAATCTTCCCCAACCTCTTTTAATACTTCGTCTTTATTCTTTCCTTGCCAATCACCATAATGTCTTTCATTCAACTTCCAACTATATTTGCAATCTACATGCATCATTTCTGCAGTTTCTAGTAAAATCCATGCTGTTCGGATGGCTCTTTTTAGGTATGAGGAGAAGCAAATATCAATGTCTATAAGATTTGATTTGATTAGTTTTCCAGCTTCTTCTGCTTCATTAATTCCTTCTGGTGCCAAGTCAATGTCTGTCCATCCTGTAAAAACATTTTTCACATTCCACATACTTTTTCCATGTCTAACCAATATTAATTTTCCCATGTTAGCTTTATTTTATTTCATTTTCACAGGAATCTCCTTTTTCCATACATTCCAGATTATCAAAGGTTATTCGGGAAATATTAGTAAGAGCGGTATCTGTTAAAAATGCTTGGTGACTACTGATGAGTACATTTCTAAGCGTCATTAAACGGGCCATGTCATCATCTTGTAGGATATCATCGGAGTGGTCTTCAAAATATAGTCCTTTTTCCTCTTCGTAAACATCCATTCCAAAATAGCCAATTTGACCAGATTTTAGTCCGACTATTACATCTTTAGTATTTACCAACCCACCACGACCGGCATTGATTAACATCACGCCTTTTTTCATGTCTGCGATTCTAGCTTCATTAATAAGATGATGTGTCTTTGCATTTAGAGGCGCATGAAGCGTAATGATATCAGATTCCTTGCACAAAGTATCTAGATCTGTATAAGTGGCTCCATATTTTTCTACTAAAGAGTTGTCTTCTATAATATCATAAGCGAGCAGTTTACAGCCAAAACCATGTAAAATCTTAGCTACGACACGACCAATTTTACCGGTACCTATGATGCCTACTGTTTTTCCATTCATATCAAAACCAACCAAACCGTTTAATGAAAAATTCATTTCCATAATCCGTAAGTGGGTTCGGACTAATTTTCGATTAAGAGCAAGCATAACCCCTACAGCAAATTCAGCAATCGCATAGGGTGAATATTCAGGAACTCGTGCCATGCGTATGCCTAATTTTTTTGCATGTGGTACATCTATATTATTAAACCCAGCAGAACGTAAGGCTACATACTTAACACCAAGTTCATGCAAGCGATCTAAGATTGGTGCAGCTGCATTATCTTCTGTAAATATGCATATAGCATCACAATCTTTGGCCAAATCTACGGTATCCGAAGTGAGGTAAGTATCAAACATTTTAAGGGTATGCTTGTCATTATTGGCACGTTGTAAATAGTCCCTTTCCCAATTATGGACATTGAATATGGCTATTTTCATTTTTAAGTTCTAAAAGGTTATTTATTGAATGTTACAAAACTATCTAAATCTTCATAATCATTTTTAAGAGGATTGATTATGAAGATTTAAATAGCTAATTAATCGCTAATTGCTACTTTCAACCATACCAAAAGCTGTTTTGTTTTTTTCTGCACTATTAATATTTTTAATTCCTGAAATCAATGCATCAGGATTAAAGGATATGGAGTTGATGCCTTTTTCTACGAGAAACTGCGCAAACTCAGGATAATCACTTGGTGCCTGGCCACAAAGTCCAATTTTAGTGTTTGTTTTATGAGCAGATTCAATCACCATGGCAATCATCTTTTTAACGCCTATATCGTTGATGTCAAAGATGTCACTTAACAGTTCAGAATCTCTATCTACACCTAAGGTTAATTGCGTAAGGTCATTGGAGCCAATTGAAAACCCGTCAAAGTACTCCGCAAACTGTTCTGCTAAGATGATGTTGTTTGGTATTTCTGCCATCATATAAAGTTGAAGTCCATTTTCACCTCGTTTCAACCCATTTTTCTCTAAAACTTCTACAATTTTCGCGGCTTCTTTTAGTGTACGACAAAAAGGAATCATGATTTTTACGTTGGTTAATCCCATAGTTTCCCGTACTCTTTTTATTGCTTTACATTCTAAAGCAAAGGCCTCTTGGTATTTAGGGTTGTAATATCTAGAAGCACCTCTAAAACCTAGCATTGGATTTGATTCTATGGGTTCAAATTCGGTTCCACCTATCAAACTAGCATACTCGTTGGTTTTAAAATCACTGGTGCGAACAATAACATCTTTTGGATAAAAGGCTGCAGCAATAGTCGCAATACCTTCGGCAAGTTTATGTACAAAATAATCAGACTTGTCCGGATAATGGTGTGTTAATTTCTGAATTTTATCCTTCACGGTTTGATCTTTTAAAGTGTCAAAATGCTTCAAGGCCATAGGGTGAATTTGAATAGCATTATTGATAACGAATTCCATTCGCATCAATCCAACGCCTTCAGAAGGGTAGAACGAGTATTTAAAGGCTTGTTCTGGATCTGCTAAAATGAGCATTGGTTGGGTTTTAGGTTTTCCTAAAGTAGAAAGGTCAATTTCGGTTTCATCCCATTTTAAAAGACCATCGTAAACTACGCCAGTATTACCTTCTGCGCAAGAAATAGTAATGTCTTGTCCATCTTTAATCACTTTAGTAGCATTGGTACTTCCTACTATGGCAGCAGCTCCTACTTCACGCGCGACGATAGCCGCATGGCTAGTTCGTCCGCCTTGGTCTGTGACAATACCTGCAGCTTTTTTAAGAATTGGATCCCAATCAGGATTGGTACGTTCGGTAACTAATATTTCGCCTTCTTGCAGTTTATCAGATTCTTCTGGGCTATGCAATATGCGTGCTTTACCTGATGCTATTTTATTACCCAAGCCCATTCCATGAGTAATTTCCTTACCTTTTTTTAATAAGGTATACGTGTTTATTTTTAACTTATCTTTTTTAGCACTCTGAACAGTCTCTGGTCTCGCTTGAACAATGAATAGCTCATTCGTTTGTCCGTCTTTTGCCCATTCAATATCCATAGGGCGTTTGTAGTGGTCTTCAATAATTATGGACCACTGGGCTAATTTTATTACTTCGGCATCGGTAAGTACATATTGTTCTTGTTTCTCCATTGGAGTGTCAAGGTTAACAATACCACTTCCTGATTTATCATAAACCATCGTCTTTTCTTTGCTACCCAGACGTCTGGATACAATCGGCTGTTCAATGCCATTTTTTAAGCTAGGTTTAAAGACAAAATAATCATCAGGGTTAATGCTACCCTGAACAATATTCTCTCCTAATCCATAGATGCTAGAAACCATTACCACTTGATCAAAACCAGTATCAGGATCTAAAGTGAAGTTTACTCCAGAAGCGGCCAAATCAGACCTAACCATCATTTGTATACCAATGGATAAGGCTACTTTCGTATGGTCAAAACCGTTGTCTTCTCTATATTTAATAGCACGGTCATTGAATAGCGATGCGTAACATCTCTTACAGGCATCAATAAGCTCATCTTTTCCTTTTATATTTAAGTAACTATCTTGTTGACCAGCAAAACTTGCCGTAGGTAAATCTTCAGCCGTTGCACTACTTCGTACTGCTAATGAGATATCACCTTTGTATTTTTTCGATAAATCATCATATCCTTCTCTAATAACTTCTTTTATATCTTCAGGAAATTCTGTGTCAAGAATGGTCTTTCTTACACTAGCTCCAATTTCTTTTAAATTTGAAAAATCTTTAGTATCTAATTTTGATAAATAGCCAAAAATTTCATCTTGTATGTGTACTTTTTGCAAAAAGTGCCAATACGCTTCTGCTGTAGTTGCAAAACCGTCGGGTACATTTACTCCTTTTGAGGTTAGTTTTTGAAACATTTCTCCTAGAGAAGCATTTTTACCTCCTACAATGGGTACATCATTAATGTCAATTTCGTTGAAGTGGCGTATGTAATTTTTCATCACTAAGTATTTAAAAGGTCGTTCTCGACCAAGATTTCTGAGTACGAATTTCCGATGTTTTCATACCAATAGAAATGACCTAAGTCATGGGATAAAAAAAATCTGGCATGACCTATATCATTCTTTCTACAACTTTTGGATAATACTTTTGCCATGATATACAAGTAAAGAAATATGGCAACGGTCTTGAAAAATAATTATAGTAGGTCTATTTTAGGTAAAGTAGTTGCCGTACGTGGAAGTGTGGTAGATATTTGGTTCGACAAGGATTTACCTTCTGTGAATACTTTAATTTATACAGGACCGGATAATACTATTGCTATTGAGGTTTTATCGCAATTAGACGACCATCGGATTAGAGGGATAGCCTTGACTCCAACACAAGGTTTGGCAAGGGGAATGAAAGCCGAAACAGATGGTGGTGAATTAACTGTACCGGTAGGTAAAGAGATCATGGGGCGTATGTTTGATGTGTTTGGGAATACGATTGACCATGGAGAGGCTTTGCCAGAACTACCGCGCAAAAGTGTACACCAGTTACCACCACCCTTATCAAAACGATCTACAAAATCTGAAATTTTTGAAACAGGAATAAAAGCTATAGATGTAATGGTACCCTTACAACATGGTGGTAATGCAGGTTTATTTGGTGGTGCGGGTGTTGGTAAAACAGTATTACTTACAGAGATGATTCATAATATGGTGGGATATCACCAAGGTATAAGTATGTTTTGTGGTATAGGAGAACGTTGCCGAGAAGGGCATGAACTGTACCATGATATGAAAAAGGCCGATGTATTGAAAGATATGGTGATGATGTTTGGACAAATGAACGAACCCCCCGGAGCTCGTTTTCGAGTGGGTCATGCCGCATTAACCATGGCAGAATATTTTAGAGATGATGAACATCGTGATGTGCTTTTGCTTATTGACAATGTGTTTCGTTTTATTCAAGCAGGAATGGAAGTTTCGGGTCTTATGGGGCAAATGCCTTCAAGATTAGGCTATCAGCCTACTTTAGGTACGGAGCTTTCAAAATTAGAAGAGCGGATTGCCAATACAGATACAGGAGCAATTACAAGTATACAAGCAGTCTATGTGCCTGCGGATGACCTTACGGATCCTGCTGCGGTACATACTTTTTCACACCTTTCTGCCTCCATCACCTTATCTAGAAAAAGAGCAGGCGAAGGGCTTTTTCCAGCGATAGATTTATTGCAGTCTAGTTCTAAAATGGCTACGCCGGGTGTTATTGGAGAACGCCATTATCATCTTTTACAAAAAATTAAGCAAACCTTGGCTCAATATGAAGAGCTAAAAGATATTATAGCCATGTTAGGTTTAGAACAGCTTTCTGTCGCGGATCGTGCTACTGTAAACCGCGCTAGACGTTTAGAACGGTTTTTTACACAGCCCTTCTTTACAACGGAGCAGTTTAGCGGACTAAAAGGAAAAGGAGTAAAATTAGAAGATGCTCTTGTGGGCTGCGAGCGCATTCTCAAAGATGAATTTAAAGATTTACCCGAAAGTGCTTTTTATATGGTAGGTACTATTGAAGAAGCTATAGAAAAGGCTAAAAAAGAACCAAAGAAAGAAGAAAAAAGACCTGAAGGGGCAAACACAAGTGCAACTCATAAAGAGGCTGAGAAAGTAGGGCTAAAGAATTAAAAACAATGGAGTTACATATTTTACTTCCGTTTAAGATATTTCTGAAAATTTCAGGAGTACGGCGCATTGTGGTAGCTACGAATGCAGGTTCGTACGGTTTTTTACCGCAGCGGTTAGATTGTGTTGCTGCTTTGGTTCCCGGGATCTTGATGTATGAGACAAAGGAAGGCAACGAAAACTATATCGCCATAGATGAGGGGATTCTCACGAAAAGAGATAAGAATGTAGAAATATCGGTTAGAAACGCAATTGCTGGAGCAAATTTAGGGAAGCTGAGAGATGCCGTACAAAGCCAGTTTGTGAATTTAGATGAAGAAGAAAGAGCGCTACGTAAGGCGGTTGCAAAACTAGAAAGCGAATTTATTCAAGGGATTAGAAAACTGCATCAATCATGAGTTATAATAGCGATGATAAGAAAAGAGAAAAGGGCTTTTTAGAGGAAGTAGAAAGTAAAGAACGGCAAATGTTAGCAGCTCGAGAGGAGGAAAAAAGGAGTGAATGGAGAGGCTTCGGGACTTTTGGTATGATAGGTTGGTCCGTTGCTGTTCCAACGGTACTAGGAGCGGTATTAGGAATGTGGTTGGATGATAGGTATCCACAAACCTTTTCATGGACCTTAACCTTATTAATCGCAGGACTATTTACAGGTTGCGCTCTGGCTTGGCAGTGGATAGACAAAGAAAATACAGCAATGCACGAACATAAAAAGAAAAGAGATGAGTGATTTAATAAGCATTTTATTGGGTTTTTTTGGAGGAACTGCCATCGGGGCTTTATTTTTTGGTGGTCTTTGGTTTACAACAAAAAAAATGTTGACATCAAAATGGCCAGCGTTAATGTATCTGGGAAGTTTGATTCTTAGGGTAGGGTTTACGCTTTTGGGATTCTATTATATAGGCCAAGATAATTGGAAAATTATATTAATAGGTCTCTTGGGCTTTATAAGTATGAGATTCATTGTCCTTCGGATGACTAGAACAGAAAACTTAGAACCCATTGAATTAGATAAAGAATACTAAAATGGAACTAAGTCCTGACGAAACAATTTTTTGGCAAAATGACTTTGTAACCATCAATCTTACATTGGTTACCACCTGGGTACTTATGTTTGTATTGGTACTAGCATCTGTTTTGGTAACCAGAAAACTACGTACCGATCTAAAGATATCACGGTGGCAATGCATTTTGGAGATGCTGGTAACAGGAATGAACCAACAGATAAAAGAAGTAGGGTTAAAGAAGTCTGAGAAATTTATTGGGTTTATAGGAACCTTATTTATTTTTATCGCCTTTGCCAATTTGTGTATTATCTTTCCAGGTTATGAACCTCCTACAAGTTCATTATCTACAACAGCAGCTTTGGCTATTTGTGTTTTTCTAGCAACGCCTATTTTCGGCATTGCAGAAAACGGTGTTTTACAATATTTGAAAACATTTATAGAGCCCACGTTCATCATGCTTCCCTTTAATATTATAAGTGAAATATCACGCACGTTGGCATTGGCGGTGCGTCTCTTTGGTAATATTATGAGCGGTGGTCTTATTGTGACTATTCTTTTAAGTATAGCGCCTTTATTTTTCCCGGTACTAATGACCATCTTAGGACTTATAACGGGGATTATACAAGCATATATATTTAGCATTTTGGCTACCGTCTATATTGCAGCTGCGACAGAAGAATCAGACAAAAAGAAGGCCAGAATCAAGAAAATAAAACAAAAATCTGTAATGGTAACAGAGACAAAATAAGTAGGGGTGAGAAGCCCTCTTTTTTAAATATTCAACACTAAAATTGGTATAACAATAAAATTTAATATTATGGATAATGCTACAATAATCGCAATGGTTTCTATCATAACAGCTGGAATAACAACAGGAATTGGCTGTATGATACCCGCTCTAGGTCAGGGTAAATCTATTTCAACAGCGTTAAGTTCAATGGCCCAACAACCCGATGCAAGTCAGACCGTTACGCGTACACTATTTGTGGGTCTTGCTATGCTTGAATCATTAGCAATCTATTGTTTTGTGATTTCAATGATCTTGATTTTCGCAAATCCTTTCTGGAACCATTTCATCGCTTAATACCTAAAAATATGAAAATCGACTGGTTTACTGTAATAGCCCAAATCATCAATTTCATGGTGCTGATGTGGTTATTGAAACATTTTCTTTATAAACCCATATTAGCTTCTATAGATGAAAGGGAAACGAAGATAAAGAACCAACTCTTGGATGCTGAATCTCAGAAAAAAGAAGCGGCTCAAGCTAAAAATGAATTCAGCCATAAAAACGAAATTTTCAATAAAGAGAAGGATGAGTTAATGCAAAAGGCAGCTTCAGAAGCCAAAATTGAAGGTGATACATTAAAGGAAAATGCGAGAAAAGAAGCTATTGCGCTTAAGCAAAAATTAGAAAAGGCATTTACCGAGGATCAAGCTATAAAAAACAATGATATGGCTAAACGGATAGGAAATGAGGTTCTTGATATTGCAAGAAAAGCATTGACAGATCTTTCCTCAGCCAGTTTAGAAGCGCAAACTTTAGCTGTATTTTTAAAAAGAATTCAGGAACTTAAAGATACGGAAAAAGTAAACTTTTCGGAAGCTCTCAAAGGAGGAGCACCCATTTTGGTACAAAGTGCTTTTGCATTATCTGCCAATCAACAAACTTCAATAGAGAAAACTGTAAAAGAGTTGTTGAAAACAGAAAATTCATTTGAGTTTAAAACCCAACCAGAATTGATCAATGGTATTGAGGTTTTGGCCAATGGGTATAAAATTTCTTGGAGTGTTTCAGATTATTTAAAGTCTTTTGAAGAAAATGCTGAAACGGCTAAAGGCTTAAATTAGAACCAAAATTTAAAAGAAATGGGCGCAACAGATTATAAGGGTTTAGTAAACGACACGTTTGAAAAACTAGCAAAACATAGAGAAAGTCACGAATTTAAGCTTGCCCCAAAAGAAGTAGGTCGTGTTACTAGCGTTTCTGCTGGAGTGGTAAAAGTATCGGGGTTACCTAATGCAGGGTATGAGGAACTTTTAAAATTTCCTGGCAATTTATATGGTATTGCATTTAATATTGATGAAGATGAAATTGGAGTTATTCTTTTAGGGGAAGATTCTGATTTAAATGCGGGTGATCTTGTTGAACGAACAAATCGGGTAATGGATGTTCCTGTGGGTAAAGCACTTCTTGGAAGAGTCATTGGGCCTTTGGGTGAGCCTATGGATGATAAAGGGACTATTTCTTTTGAAAAAAGACTGCCAATTGAACGGAGCGCTACCCCCATTATGGATCGTTCAGGGGTAAGCGTACCATTACAAACGGGAATTAAAGTCATAGACGCATTAATCCCAATAGGGCGCGGACAAAGAGAATTAATTTTAGGAGACCGGCAAACAGGTAAAACTGCCATTGCTTTGGATACTATTGTAAACCAAAAGGATAAAGATGTTATATGTGTTTATTGTGCTATTGGACAAAGGGCTTCTGCAGTGGCGAAAGTTATTGCAGACTTAAAAGAAAATGGAGCCATGGAGTATACCATTGTTATGGTTACAGAAGGAAACGATTCTCCAGGGTTACAATATATTGCTCCCTACGCTGCAACTAGTATCGCTGAGTATTTTATGCAAATAGGCAAGGATGTTCTTATTGTTTATGATGATTTAACGAATCATGCTAGGGCCTATCGTGAGCTTTCCCTTTTACTAAAAAGACCACCCGGACGTGAAGCATTTCCTGGAGATATTTTCTATATCCATTCTCGCTTGTTGGAACGTTCAACACATTTAAGTGAAGAACTTGGTGGTGGGTCTTTAACAGCGCTCCCTATAATTGAAACAGAGGCACAGAACATATCAGCTTATATTCCTACCAACCTAATTTCAATTACGGATGGTCAGATTTATTTGTCACCTAAACAATTTGAATTAGGGATTTTACCTGCCGTTGAGGTTGGTAAATCGGTTTCTCGTGTTGGTGGTAAGGCCCAATTACCTGCCTACCGAGCCATTGCAGGCGATTTAAAACTTGGATTTTCTCAATTTGAAGAATTGGAAACTTTTGCTCGTTTTGGTTCTCATTTAGACGAAGAGACAAAAAATGTTATTGAACATGGTAAACGTATTCGGGAGGTTCTAAAACAAAATGAACTACAACCTTTATCCGTAACAGAACAAATAGGGATTCTTCTAGCATTAACTCATGGTCTTTTTGATAGTATAGCATTGGAAAATATGCATGAAGCAGAAAAGGCGGTCATAAAAAGTATTGCCATGTTACCAGAAGCTATTCAAAAAAGTTTTTATGATCCAGAAGGAGTAAATGATGCAGGCAGAGAAAGTATGTTAACGGCTGCAAAAACGGCACTTGAGGAATTTCAAAAGTCAGCATAACCACCAAAAATAATTACTATGGATTCGCTGGAAAGCTTAACAAGACAGATTACCGGAGCCAAAGAATTAAATTCTATAGTACGTACCATGAAGGCTATGGCTGCTGCTAATATTGGCCAATATGAAAGAGCTATGGAATCGTTGGATGATTATTGGACTAACGTCTCTTTAGGATTAGTAGCCTATTTAAAAGATATTGGGTTGAACAATACGGATACTACAGAGAACGCGAATACCAAAAAAAGTGAAAAATCTATTTGCGCTATTGTTTTTGGATCAGATCAAGGTTTTGTTGGGCAGTTTAATGATTCCTTATCGCAGAATGTACAAGAGTCTTTAGCTACTCATGAAGGTAAATTGGAAATCTGGACCGTTGGTGTTCGGGTACCTTTATTGCTAGCGGATATGGGGATGACCGTAACCAAAGAGTTTAACCTTCCAAATTCTATTAACGCCATTACCAATCTTATAGGGTCAATTTTGCTACAGGTTGAAGAAAATCACGAAAACGGTAACATAGATGAGTTTTACCTTTTTCATAACCATTTGGTAAATGAAGGTTCCTACGAGCAGGAAAAATCACGTCTATTTCCATTGGATGCTCAATGGCGTCAGGAGAAAGCACAGTTAAATTGGCCAACTCAAAAACAACCTGAAGTGATTGGAGATAGTGGCAAGCTTATACATCGTTTAATTAGAGAGTATCTTTTTGTTACGCTTTATAAGACTTGTACGGAATCATTGGCTAGCGAAAACTTAAGTAGGTTGAACGCTATGCAACGTGCAGAGAAAAATATTGAAGAATTGTTAGACGAGATAGGACATA
>CBDUKC010000023.1:0-18912 GCA_965367705.1 uncultured Maribacter sp.
AACAATAACAAAAATGGAGCTGCGCACAAGAGTGCAATACTGGCAACCACGATGTCAAAAGTTCTTTTTAAGAAGCGGGTTTTATATGGTTTTATCGTATTCTTAGCTGTTCTTATATTATTTTTATCAAGGCTACCTTTTAAATCTTTAAGAAAAGTAATGCGTTCATACAAACCATCAAATGGTATTGGTTTAGCATAAAAGTCATCAACCCCTACCTTTAAAGCTTCTTTTTGTAATTCGCTATCCCTTTGACTATGAATTAGTATAAACGGCATTTTAAGTTTTTCACCACGTTGCTGCAAGTTTTTAAAAAATGCAATACCATTTTGTCCTGGAAGTTTATACTCACAAACGATTGCACTAATATTGCTAGTGCTATATATAATAGTAGTAGCCTCTAATGAGTTTCTACAAGTTTCCAATCGACTTTGTGGGTACTCTGATATAAATTCGCTAACAAATTTGGAATCTTCGCCAACGTAAACAACAAGTAAAGTATCGTTACAGACTTCTAGCATGGGACGTTTTGATTTTAGTATAAATTAATCAGTTAAACAAGTAGTCTTATACTTGTTATAAATGTAAGTTTTAAGCTACATTTAATAATTTTGTTGTTGTGTAGCCCTTTAAATATGTTGTAAAACACCTTATATGTAGTAATAAGAAACTACATACAACTTAAATAATCACAGATTTAGAGCTTATAGCTATCAAACAAAATAACAAGACATAGCGTAATCCTGATATAGTCCGTTTTAACTGGCGTATTCTAAGTGGCAGTGTTTTTCTCCAAAATATTATCTATTCTTATAGATAGTTCTTCTGGATTAAAAGGCTTCACCATGTAATCGTTAGCGCCAAGTTTTAAGCACTTTATCCTATCTGCACTACTATCACGACAGCTAAGCACTATTATAGGAATATCAGAAAAATAACCACTTGAACGAACTTTGGATATTAATTGATACCCATCCAGTTCAGGCATCTCCAAGTCGGAAATAATCAAATCAGGAATATCACCCTCTTGTAACCAATATAAAGCTTGAAGGCCATTTTGTTTGGTCACTACATGATGTTTTTGTCCTAGAAATTGAGCTAATAAATCGCTCAATGTTTGTTTATCGTCTACCACTAAGATCTTCATATTGAATATTTAACAGGTTAATTATATTTTAAGATTAGCGTATTGTTATTAATGCTACACCCTATCTGAACTAAGTATGTAATGTGTGTTGGTCTCCTTCAGTATTTCAGAAATATTACCATTCTGAATTCCAAAAATCGATAGGATTTTATTTTTTCGAACAATATCATGGTAGAGTTTTTCCAAAGCCTTGGCAGCCATTTTATCCATAGACAATACGCCCTCTAAACTTAGCATCACGCGCTCCTTTTCCTCTAAAATCCTATGAACATGATTAGCTGTTAAACGTGAAGTCTCAACGTTTAAAACACCAAGTATTTTCAACATCCCATATTCTTCCTTAATTTGTATTGCCATAACTATTTATTTAGAGTAAAGATTTATTAAACAAAATTCCTACTTATACATAACGTTTTATACTTACTTTATTGTAGTATTTTTCTTATATACTATAGATTATTTTTAACATATAAAGTACAGTAGTACTATTTTTACTCTTGAATCAATTATTAAATTCATAAATCAGTTACAAAAATGCATCGAATAGTTTAAGGGAAACTTAAGGTAAAGACGAGGAGTGTATTCCTATGGTTAAATGGGACTTAACCCCCGTTCAACCGAATAGATTACAAAACATTAAATGGATGTTCTTGTAGTATTAGAAAACAAAATAATATAATCACACCGTTATACTCTTTGCTTAGATGGGCTAATAAGCCACCTAGTGCCACTTATAATAGGAGAAATCCTTTTTACAATTGCTTATTATTATAGCATGTATTCGGTAATGAAGGAATAAGCTTATTTATGGAGAATACTTTAAAACCTATATTAAATCTAATATAATTGGTGCTTTTGAAGCACATGATACTAAGCTTTCCGGCAGCTCCTGAATAAATGAATAGGAGATAGACTTAAGCAAGAAACTCATCTAGGGGTATTCGTTCGACGATTTCAACTAAAAGCTTGAGAATAGTTCTAACATGGGCTTTTTATGCACCACATGTTTTTGGAAATCTGGTCTCACAAATAAAAGGATTGTTACAACAAGTTGAGCCTACGCATTAATTCTGGTCTACTTGAGCGACTTATAGGTATCACTTTCTTATCTATCAAAACACTATTATCCTCAATATCTATAATTTCAGTGTAGTTGATGATGTAAGAACGATGAATTTGTAAAAATAATTTTTCAGGTAACTTTTCCTTTATCTTTTTTAACGTTGTATGCACATGATACTTTTGTTCGGTCGTAGTAATATCAATATAATCCCCTTTGGCTTCTATAAAAAGTAATTCATTTAAATTAAGTTTGATGAGCCGTCTATCTATGTTAATATAGAGATCTTCATTGCTGTTTTGGATATCAGACTCTTGAGGTATACTTGTTTGCTTACTACTAACTGCTCCCTTAATCTTCTGGATAGACTTTTGAAACCTGTCCGCGGTAATAGGCTTTACCAAATAATCTACAATTGCCTCATATTCATATGAGGCAATTGCAAAATCAGCATCAGAGGTAATCAATACAATTTTTGTTTTATCCTTCAATGTTTGTACAAAATCCACACCACTAAAGCCTGGCATGTGTATATCTAGAAACACAACATCAATGGGATTTTGGTTTATAAATTTTATAGCCTCTATGGCATTATCAAACTCCTCCAAAATCGTAATTTCAGGCACAGTGGAGCATAACTTTGCTACAATTGCCCTTGCCATTTTTTCGTCATCAACTATAATGCAATTCATTTCTAAATATTTTTGATATAAGTTTCCATGATATTTATTATTTGTATAAACTCAATGTTTCCGTCTAAATTATGCTGTTTGAGTTCATCTTCAAATTTTACCGATAAACGGTAGGCATTTTCCATTCCAAGGATATTTAGCTTATGTTTTAATTTATGCACAATTTCCGATGCTTGTTTATAGTCAGCTTTTGTAATAGCTGTCAAATAATGCTCTTTTTCTTTAGGAAATTCCTCCTTCAATATAGCAATGAACTGTCTTTCAAACTCAGTATCACCATCCGCTAATTGAATGATATAATTCATATTAGGTTTATCCATTAGATTATTTTTTTAAACGTAACATAGAAAGTAGTCCCTTTATCAACCTCAGATTCTAGCCAAATATCTCCTTTATACAAACTGGTGATTTTCTTTACTAATGATAGTCCTGCCCCTGCTGCATTTGTGCCGTTTTCTAATTTTGTGAACATATCAAAAATACTCGTCATGTGTTTTTGAGGAATACCCTTACCATTATCTTTTATTAGAAATTTCCAGAAGTGTTCGTTATCAATAAAACCGACGGCTATTTCTCCTGATTTCTTATGTTGGGTAGCCTTAATCGCGTTAGCTATTATATTGTAAAAGACCTGTTCTATCCAGTATTTTTGAATTGAAATAATTGGGAGATTTTCATCCACCTTAACACTTATATTGCTGGGAAGAGAGAGACTATCTACTATTTCTAAGACCAACGTATGCATATTTAAATTGGTTCTCATTTCCATATGATCACCCACAGTAGCATGCTTTAACATGGCACTAATAAGATTATCCATACGTAATAGATTCTCCGACACCATATCACAGTGATACTTGCTGTCCTCTGAAAATTTATTTTTTTCGGAATCAAGAATCCACGACATTAAAGCATTAATATTTCGTATTGGAGATTTTAAATCATGTGAGACCATCTGAACGTAATGATTTAAGCTTTCATTCTGCGTCTCCAATTCAATTAAAAGTCTGTTTTTCTCCTCGGTAACTTCCGAAATCTGGGCAGCCAATTTACTTACATGCCGTGCCAATTTTTCCGCGCCTAAGTTTAAACTATCATTATACTCTAATTTATCTATTACCCCAAGATTAATATTTAGACTGTCTACAGCACGCTTTAATAAAAGCTCAACCAGTTTCTGCCGTTCTGCCTCTTCCTTCAAATCTTGATCGGCTAACGATAACTCCTCTGAGCTTATAGTGGTTGCCCTTTGCATCATGGTAAGCATATCATCATAATTCCTGTAAGACTGCTCTACTGCCTCTAGAAAAGGTTTCATTTCTTGACTGTCCTCCATAGCTGCGGGAAAGTATTTCCTTAATTGTCTGGCTAATAAAGTCCCCATTATTTGCTAAATAAAGTTAATGTCATGGATTGATTATACAACCTACAGAATTCCTTCCTTGCAACTTTTTTGGCCTGTAGAATTTTCATAATGGAAGGGAACAAATTTCTTTTAATAAAGTAAAATGAAAGGCTGTTCCTTTTCCCACTTCACTTTCAACCCAGATATCCCCACCGTATCGATTAACAATTTTCTTGACAATAGATAAACCAATCCCTGTGGAACGCTCTTTACTTCCGATAGATTGGAATATCTGAAAGATTTTCTCGTGATATTCCTTAGGTATTCCTACACCGTTATCTTTAATAGTAAAGGACCAATGTGAATCTGAATCTGAAAATATAACTTCTACTAGCCCTTTTTCTTTTTCTATATGCATAACTGCATTGCCAATAATATTCTGAAAAAGTTGTTGTATTTTGGTGGCATCCGCTAGAAGAGTAGGTAATTTCATAGGTACGACAAGTTGTACATGCTCCGGAATAAAAATAGTATCACCTATAGTAGTAATTACAATATTTAAATCTACTTCCGTTTTCCCCAAAGCCGAGTTATTCGCTGTTGAATATTCCAAAATACCTTGTATTAATCTATCCATAGAAGCCACTTTATCTTGCATTAAATGCAAGTTGTGCTGGCCAGTTTCATCTAAAACATCTTTATAATCTTCATATAACCATGTAGACAGAGCACTTATGCTTCTTAGAGGTGACTTTAGATCGTGGGAAACGATATGTGCATATTCCTGAAGCCCTTTATTGCTATTTTCCAATTCTTTTAAAAGTCGCTCTTTTTGAAGTTCTAGAATTTTTTGATTTGTAATATCCAAATGAATACCAATAGAACCTATTACATTATTATCCAAATCATAACGGGGCGCCCCACTAATCAACCAGTGTTTTTTGGCTCCTTCCTTATCCAAAACCGCTACTTCGTAGGAGTCTGATATTCCTGCTTTCCTTTTTAGACTCTTTGATGGAATCAAGTTTCTATTTTGAACTTGAAGCAGATCAGAGGCCTTCTTACCCACAAGCTCATTTTGCTGAAAACCACTCATATTGCAAAAACTCTGATTGGTCATCTGTATAATATCCTCGTTATCTACTTCAATCAAACCAAGGTTCATATTAGCAATGATACTACTGTACTTTTCCCTTTCTGCTTTTATACTATCTTCTGCCGCGCGTTGTTTTGTGATATCTTCTATAAGCGCCACTAAATAATCAATTTCACCATTTCTATTCTTAACCGCACTTACCGATGTTTTAGCCCACAACTGTGAGCCATCCTTTTTCCTATACCTATTTACAATAGAGAAATTATCTAATTTTCCCTGCTTCATTTCCTTAACCAATCTAGCACCTTCTGCTTCATCCTCTGGATTAGAGATATGCTTTACGGTCATGCATTTCAACTCCACCTCTTTATATCCCAACAACTGGGTTATGGTACTATTTGCTTTTATGATTTTTCCATCATCAATAAGAACTATGCCAAGGGGTGAATTTTGCACAATGATATCCAATTGGCTTCGCTGCTCCAATAGTAACTGTTTAATTTCCATTTCTTGGGTGATGTCCCTAAGAATGCCCTGGGCAGCAACTGGCTGGCTACTGCTATTATATATCAGGCTACTATTAATCTGAACCCATTTAACAGAACCATCTTTAACATAAATTTTAGCACGGTAATTCTTGAGTACTCCTACTTCCAATAGCGATTGTATAGATTCTGTGGTGTACTCGACGAAATCTTCATGTACCAAATTAGAAAGATTTAAGCTTTCCTCCATATAATCATAGCCCAAGAATTCCTTGGCAGAACTATTCATGTTAACTACATTGAACTGAAGGTCCATGACCACATATGGGTCGATAATATTTATGAAAACACCATCTAATTCTGAGGTTTTTTCATTTAATAAATTTTCTAATTTTGCATTGGCATGTTTTAAATGATGCGTAACATCATAAAGTTCTTTGGATTTTGCCTCCAAGATTTTTTCGGCCTGTTGCCTAGCCATCTTTTGGCGTTCAAGGGCGCGCTTTAAAAGCAGTACCTCTTTACTATCCATTTTGTACTATATGAAATTGAACCTCAGTTCCATCCTCTTTCAATAACTCGTAGGAAACTGTGGCAGTTTTGTTAAAGTGCTCAAAGGCTTTCTCTATTAAACCATGTGCTAGTCTATATAAACCTCTAGTAGAGCAATACACCATGGTAAGGGAAGTATCTGTTTTTTCTAAAATCTTAAAGGTTGGAAGTTCTGCATCAGGATAAAGCTTTTGCACATGTACATGAATGTGATCTTCTATGGAGTACAATAGTGCTAATGGAGAATTATAAGATTGAATTACTTCTGGATGAGCGTTTCCTAAACTTGCAAACAAATAATGTCCAAAGGTGTAAATAAGTTCTCCTAATTCAATGTCCGTGATGGTTCCTAATTCAGTAATTAAGCTAACCATCTCATTAAAATCATAAGTACCAACAGAGGTATAAATTCCTTGAGAAGGCAAATTTGCCGATTCAATAATTGCGTCTGCGGTCTCCAATCCAAACTTGGATTCGACCATTTCTAAAAACTCGGTAAAAATAATACCTTTCATATTACAAATTTAAAATTCTAAAGTAGGAAAAGTATTACTCTATTTACAAGCTTATGTTGTGAAATAGCGTTTTTTGTTAGCCTTTTACGAATTGATTTATACTCCAATACTCCAATACTGCTTTCATCCTAGACTCATAATCCTCATATTTTAAAGGTTTTATAACATAACCAGCAATACCTAATTGATAGCATCTTAACAAATCTGCCCTATTTTCAGAAGTGGTAAGAATAATGGTAGGAAGATATTGTAGTATTACATCGTCTTTAAGAATATCTAAAAACTCGATGCCGCTCATTCGAGGCATATTCAAGTCCAATAAAATAATATCGGGTAACTTGTGCCCAGACTTTAGAATATCAAGTGCTTCTTCGCCATTAGATACTTTTATAATGGTATGCTTGGCCTCTATCTTTGATAAGGTCCTCTCCAACTTCATAACCTCAATAGCATCATCTTCGATAAGCAATATATCCATAGCTTCGTTTTTAGTCAAAAGCAAAAATCTTCATTACGACTGATTTTCGATGGCTGGTGTAGTTGAATGACTTTTAACTATAGATGAACGGTAAAAATCTATAGATTAGTATTTTAGACTATGTAAGAATTATCTTCTTTTTTTGTTTTAGCGCATACATATAATCTCCCATCATGAAAATGAAGAACCGAATTCTTTTAATCAATTTCTTTTTGAACTAGTAAAAATATAGTTGTCAAATTCTCCATTGCATAATGCATTTCACACCTGTTTCTTTGTTTCCTAAACAAAAACGAGGACTACCCTTAAATTATCAATTAAAGCTACGTTCCGGTCTAAAGGCATCAATATTCATGGATGTTTTTCTCTCGTCCACGATTTCGGAAACTAGTTTTCCTGTAGCAGGACCCAAGCTCCATCCCATCATGGCATGCCCAGTGGCAAAAATAAGGTTGTTATGATTTTTTGCACGCCCAATATACGGGAGTCCGTCCGGGGAAACAGGTCGCATTCCGGTTTTTGCATTGTCAATCTCCTCTTGTTTGATTTCCAATTCCGGGTAGAAACGTTTGGCTCCGTTCGCAATGGCTAGCACTCGTTCCTTTCTCACGATATCGTTAATCCCTGTAAACTCCATAGTGCCCGCAAAGCGTGTAAAGCCTTCCATAGGTGTAACAGCCATTTTTGACTCCATAAGAATGGCAGGCATACCAATACCTGTATTTCGTTCCAAATTGATGCGATAGCCTTTTCCAGCTTGCAAAGAAAGTTTAATATTCAGTTTTTTAGATAATTCACCGGACCAAGATCCCGCTGCAATCACGACCTCATCAGATTCGTATGAACCCTTATCGGTAATTAGCTTGGTTACTTTACCGTTGGCCACTTCCATATCCAACACCGTTTCATTGGTTTTAATGACAACACCTACGCTTTTAAGGTAGTTAAGCATTTTAGGCATGAACTCCGTTGGGGTGGTATGACCATCACATTCGTAATGGATAGCACCTTTTGCATCTATCTGAATGTTAGGTTCTATAGTATCTAGTTCATTTTTGTTGAGTTCGTTTACCTCCAAACCTAGGAAGCTCACTTTTTTTGCTACTTCCATCTCATGTTCGTAAGCCGCATTTGTTTTATACAGCATTAGTAAGCCCTTACGTTCTAATTGAAATGCTCCAAGATCACCAGAGGCTTTTATATCGGCAAAAAGTTCCCTGCTCATGATATTGACATCCTTGATCACAGGGATAGCCTTTTCTACTTTTTCTTTAGTGGAAGACTTATGAAAATACCAAGACCATTTCATAAAATCCCAGTCCAATCTAGGTTTCATATAAAATGGACTGGCAGAATTGAACATCATTTTAATCCCTTGGGCAATCATCCCTGGTGATGCCAAAGGAATTACATGACTCGGTGTTAGGTACCCAGCATTCACAAATGAGGCTCCAGAGGTAATGTCCGACTTGTCTATGACCGTTACCTGATGCCCCTCTTTCTGCAAAAAATATGCGGCGCTAAGACCAACGATTCCACCACCAATAATAGTTATACTTTTTCCCATAATTAAATCACTTGAAACCCATGTGCATACGGGTCGTCATCATCTATTATTATTGTATTCTGTCCGTAGATTTTGGCCCAGCCCTGTATACTAGGTATAATTGCGGGTGTACCTAAAAGGTCGGTTTCTTCCTCGACCCTCCCAATAAATTTAGAACCTATAAAGCTTTCATGTATAAATGCTTCCCCTTTTTTGAGTTTACCCTTAGCATGCCACTGCGCCATTCTTGCGGATGTTCCCGTGCCACAAGGCGAACGGTCTATGGCCTTATCCCCATAAAAAACCGCATTTCTGGCGGTTGCATCAGGCGAAATAGTATCACCTGTCCATAGCATGTGGCTAACATCCTTAATAGTTTCATCCTCTGGATGTATAAAGGTATCAGGGTATTTTTCATTTATTTTAGCCCGTAGTTCTTGACTAAACTGTATTAACTTACTAGCCGAAAAATCCTGAATACCAGAAAAGTTCTTTTGCGGGTCTACAATGGCATAAAAATTACCTCCGTAGGACACATCAAATACCAGCGCTCCCAAATCGGAAGATTCTACTGTTAACTCTGTTGCAGCCAAATAGGATTTTACATTCGTAAGCCGTACCCAATCTACCTTATTTCCAGTTTGCTTATAAGCAATTTTTACCAAACCAGCGGGCGTCTCCATTCGTACCTCACCTGCAACCTTAGGAATTATCAGACCCTCTTCTATTCCTATTGTAATAGCTCCAATAGTGCCATGACCGCACATAGGCAGACAACCACTGGTTTCTATAAATAAGATTCCGAAATCATTATCAGGGTTGGCCGGCGGATAAAAAATACTCCCGCTCATCATGTCATGCCCTCTTGGCTCAAACATCAAACCCTTACGAATCCAATCGTATTCCTTTAAAAAATGCTGTCGCTTTTCGCTCATATTAGCACCATAAAGCTCAGGACCACCTTCTTTTATGACCCGCACAGGATTACCGCAGGTATGCGCATCGATACAAACAAATGTATTTTTAGCCATGTACTATTTCGTTTTTTGAATATAGGCATTTACTCGTTTTTCCAAAATAGGTAAGGTTACCGTTCCCTGTTCCAATATAATCTCATGGAAATCTTTGATATCAAACTTTGCACCTAACTGCTCTTGAGACTTTTTACGTAATTCCCTAATCTTTATTTCTCCCATTTTATAGGAAATAGCCTGTCCAGGCCATGCGATATAGCGATCGGTTTCTGTATTCACCTCATGTTCGGAAAGTGCCGTGTTTTCTAACATAAAAGCTACCACTTCAGCTTTAGTCCATCCTTTGGCATGGATTCCGGTATCTACCACAAGACGGCATGCACGCCACATCTCGTAGGTGTATTTTCCAAACTCCTCATAAGGAGTCGTATAGATTCCCAATTCGTTCCCTAAAAACTCGGTATACAAGGCCCAACCTTCGCCGTAAGCGGATAAATACGTGTTCTTTCTGAATTGTGGAATACTATCACCAAGTTCCCTATTCAAACTCCCTTGTAAGTGATGACCGGGAACTGCCTCATGTGCGGTTAGCGACGGTAAGGTATATAATGGTCTACTGTCTAGTTTATAGGTATTTACCAAATAGAAACCCGGTTGTGTATCCGAAGACGGACCCGAATAACGTCCACCCGTATATTTAGGGGCGATGGCATCAGGGACCTTAATAACACCGTAAGGCCTTCTGGGAAGTGTATTGAAAAATTTAGGGAGTTCGGCATCTATCCTTTTTGCAATATCCCTTGCATGCATTAACAGTTCCTTTCCAGTTTTCGCGTAAAACTGCTCATCGGTCCGTAAAAAGGTCAAGAACTCATCAAAACTACCCTCAAAATCAACTTTTTCGATGATTTTTTGCATTTCAGATTTAATACGGGCCACCTCGGCTAATCCAATAGTATGAATATCATCTGCCGTGTATTCTGTTGTAGTGGTGTAGTAGTTTATTCTATTCTGATAAAACTCGCGTCCATTGGGAGTTTCGGATACCCCTAAGGCTTTTCTGGTTTCAGGAATGTACTCGGTCTCAAAAAACTGCTTTATTTTTTTAAACGAAGGCACCACACTTTTTTTAATGGCATGTTGTGCAGCATTTAGAATTGAATCAGTCTGTGCCTTACTCAAGGTCGATGGTAAACTAACGAACGGCTCATAAAATGCACTTTGGGTAACATCATCTACGATATGCACGTCATACGTAGATTCGTATCCTTTAAAAATGACCTGGGGTTGGGAAATTCCTTTTTTGATACCCTCTCGAATGAGCACAAGGTGTTCGTCTACGAATGTTGGTACCGCGTTCAGTACATTTAAATAACGTACTGCATCGCTATAACTCAAAATAGGTTTTATGCGATAGTTTAGATTTAGATGGAATCCTTGATCCGCCTGAATTGGATTCAAATACATCTGATAGCGATACTCATCCAAGGTGTTTTGTAACCGGAAACGTAATAGCTCATAGGAAATCTGCTCGGTTTCGGTTAAGACCGAGAAATCGATTTTTTTTAACTCCTTTAATTGAGTTTGGGCAAAATCAGAATTCTTCTTTTCCAGTTCTGCCAGATGCCTTCCCAATGGATACTTTGCGTAGTCATGGACGCGAAACTTGGAAACTGTATCAATCACATTTTCCAATGTCTGGGCTTTCGTATCTTGGGCAAGACCCGTTGTGAAAACCATTAATACCATACCGAGAAAAATTCGAGCAGAATTAAAAATACGGTTGTGCATAGCTATTCTGTTTTAGGTACTTATTTAACAACTATTATATAGATTTAGTGGTATACAAACCATCTACTATTCTTGTGATTCCCAAGGGATTTTCATTCCGCAAGGCCTCAGGCAGGGATTCATTTGGCCAGTTCTGAAAACTTACCGGCCGCACCCAACGTTGTATCGCACCGGTACCTACAGATGTGAACCTACTATCTGTAGCGGCAGGAAAAGGACCTCCATGCTGCATAGATGGACAAACCTCTACCCCTGTTGGAACGCCATTAAAAATAATGCGCCCTACCCTATCCTGTAAGGAGTCTACAACAGTTTTATATTTTTTTATTTCATTTTCATTACCTAATATGGTACCTGTAAGTTGACCTTCCAACTTGGCGAGTATCGCTTCCATTTCTTTGGCGTCCGAGCAACGAACGATTATCGAGAAAGGACCAAATACCTCCTGATGTAACTTTGTGTTTTTTAAGAAATTAGTTCCGTTTACGGTCAAAACGCGTTGTTGTGCCATATTTGGTCCAACTTCTATATCATAATCCGCGACCATATCTACAGTGGCCTGCTCAGAAAGCTCTTTTTTGCCCTTCTCGTAGTTGCTATGGATAGCAGGGTGCAACATACAAATTGGGTCTAATTTTCCTATTTCCGTACCCAAGGTTGAGATGAACCCATCTAAAGAAGTGCTCTTTATTCCTAAAATGAGCCCAGGGTTTGTACAAAATTGACCAGCTCCTAACATTATAGAACCTGCATATTGTTTTGCCCAATCATCTCCTTTTTCCGTTAAGGCAGAAGGTAAAATTACAATTGGATTCACACTACCCATTTCTGCAAAAACAGGTATAGGTTCAGATCTTTCGTTTGCTAATCGGTATAAGGCGGTACCTCCTTTAATACTTCCCGTAAAACCTACACCTTTGACCGCAGGGTGCATTACCAATTGCTGTCCTACTTCAATACCACTACTATTAAGATTAGAAAAAACACCATTAGGCATTCCCGTTTTTGCGGCAGCCTTAATGATGGCAGAGGCTACAAGCTCACCCGTACCAGCATGCATAGGGTGACTTTTAACAATTACAGGACAGCCAGAAGCTAAGGCACTTGCGGTATCTCCTCCGGCGGTTGAAAAAGCCAATGGAAAATTACTCGCCCCAAAAACAACTATAGGTCCCAGAGGACATAACATTTTACGAAGATCAACTTTGGGCATTGGTTTGCGGCCTGGTTGTGCAGGATCTATACTAGCTTCTACCCAAGAACCTTCTTCCAGTAAAGTAGCAAAAGCGTTCAATTGCCCCATTGTCCTTCCTCTTTCCCCAACTGCTCTTCCTTCAGGAAGACCTGACTCTTGCACGTACACCTGAATCAATTCATCTCCTAAATTTTCTATCTCTAAAGCGATAGCACGCAAAAATTTGGCGCGCTGCTTATCGGAAAATTCACGATACACTAAAAACGCCTCTTTGGCTAGTTCAGCTGCGGCATGTATTTCTTCTTCATTTGCCTCTTGGAATGTCCAATCTGTAGGAATATTTAATTTGGGGTTGAAGGTATTAAACTGCTTATCCCCTTTTTTTGAAAGATCCGCTCCAATATAATTAGCTCCTGATATCATGTATGATTCTATTTTTTTATTCCTATCAAAAATAAGAAACAACCGACTAAGATGAATAGCGCAATTGTTTCTTATTTCTATTCTTTATTTTGAGGTATGCTGATGCATTCTATTAAGACCGATTCAACTGTTTGTATGCAGGTAATTTTGGTCTTTTGGCCAAACCATCGCTAATGACTTTAGCAACTCTAGCCCTTTCCTCACCTATCAAAGGTAATCTAGGAGCCCTAACACGCTCTGTACCAATCCCCGTTGCTACTTCTGCCATTTTAATATTCTGCACCAATTGTGGGTTAATATCCAATTCTAATATAGGTAGGAACCATCTGTAAATTTCCAAAGCTTCGGCTATCCTACCTGCTTTTGACAATTCATACACAGCACAGGTCTCTGCGGGAAAGGCGCAAACCAGTCCGGCCACCCAACCGTCGGCACCCATGAGAATACTTTCCATACCTAAGGTATCTACCCCGGTAAGTACTTTTAAACGATTCCCAAAACGTGCTTTAATTCTTGTGACATTGGAAATATCTCTAGTAGACTCCTTTACCGCTTCAATATTTTTGCATTCCAACATCTCTTCAAACATATCTAAGGTAACCTCAATACCATAATCAACCGGATTATTATAAATCATTATGGGTAAATCGGTGCTATTGGCGATAGCCTTAAAATAGGTAATCGTTTCGTAATCATTCGCCTTGTATCGCATTGGAGGTAATATCATTAACCCTTTTGCACCGCATTCTTTAGCAACACGGGCAGCTTCTATAGCACCTTTTGTTGTTTGTTCCGCAATATTGATAATCACGGGAACAGCTCCATCCACTATTTTCACTGTTTCTATGATAAGCTGTTTTTTTTCCTCTCCCGTTAGGGTGCTTGCTTCACCTAAGGTACCTCCAAGAATAATACCTGAAACTCCAGCGTCTAACTGCGCTTTTATGTTCACCTCAAACATTTTCATGTCTAATGTATCGTCTTCCTTGAACTTAGTTGTTACTGCTGGCATAACGCCTTTCCACTCAATGCTCATGTCTGCTATTTTAGATTTCAGACAAAGATACTGTAGTAGATAAAGTAGGGAATTCATCAATATTATCCTTAACTAAGACTATATTATCCTATATTTACAAACTAACCTATTTACGAGGTAAATTATACACATTTTGAAAATATATCCCTTTGAAATTCCCAAACCAGTTGGCGGAACATTAATCGTTCAGATTGATGAAGAATATGTCTTTTTTGATAAATTACATCAGCATGAAGAAATACAGGTGAGCCTTTTAGTAAAAGGAAATGGAAAGCTAATCGTAGGTGATAGTATACATTCCTACATGGCAGGTGATTTAATTGTAATCAATGGGAAAATACCCCATCTTTTTCAAAGCAACCCAAGTGACGAACCATCACTTATGATTTCTCTGTTTTTTACGCATACCACCTTTGGACCTAATTTCTTTAACATACCTGATTTAGAACAGACTAAAGCATTCTTTGACAAGTCCAATACCGGATTTAAAGTTCCCGAAAACAATCTACAAGCTCGGGATCTCATGAAAAAGATTTCGATAACCGATAAATTTTCCAGATTACTTTTATTCTTACAATTACTTAAAAGTATTGGAACATCACCTGTTACAATGCTTACCGGCTTTGTGCATCCAAAATCACTAAGCGCTAATGAGGGGAAACGTTTGCAAGATGTTTTAGATTATGTAATGCACAACTTCCATAAAGAAATCAAACTGGTTAACGTTGCCAACCTCGCTTTTATGACACCTAATGCATTTTGCCGATTTTTCAAACAACGAACCAACAAAACCTTCTTTCAGTTTCTAATTGAACTTCGAATAGAACACGCATGTCAGCTGCTTACCACTAATAAAGACTTAGATATCATGCAAATAGCAGAGAAATCTGGTTTTGGGTCCATTTCAAACTTTAACCGGAAATTCAAACAACTTAAAAAAACAACACCTACAGCATACATGCGGATGTTGTAAACCTATGGCAAAGTACTGACAATCAGTTATAGCATGGCTTAAATTTGATTTTGATTATTTTTAGCATCGACTTCTAAAATATATTCCAAAAAAATTACTTTGAATTCATATATAGCTTTATATCTTTGACAACTTAATACTGAGAAATTTAGCCCACGTGGTGAAATTGGTAGACACGCTACCTTGAGGGGGTAGTGTTCGCAAGGACGTGCTAGTTCGAATCTAGTCGTGGGCACATAGCCGGGTAATTCCCGGCTTTTTTCTTTTAGTTCAAAATTTTAACTTGCCTTTTTGAATGGACTAACGGTTTAAATCGTAAATTTGTTTAACGCTTTTGACAATAAAATGAACAATGTAAAAAAGAATTTTAGTATTCGCGATTTAGAAAACCTTTCTGGTATCAAAGCGCATACGATAAGAATTTGGGAAAAAAGATATAATCTTTTGAGCCCTGAACGTACCGATACCAACATTAGAACGTACAATCTAGCAAGTCTTCAAAAACTTTTGAATATTACGCTACTGTATCATAATGGTCATAAAATTTCGAAAATTGCTAAAATCCCAGAGGGAGATATACCGCTGGTAGTCAGAGAAATCGTTGCAAAGAATAGCTCTAAAAATCATGCCATGAACGCCTTTAAGTTGGCCATGATGAATTTTGACCAAACTATTTTTTTTAACACCTACAACAGCTTAATTAACGAAAAGTCCTTTCGTGAAGTTTTTAAGGAAACATTTATTCCATTGTTGAACGAACTTGGTCTGCTCTGGCAGACGGACACTATAAGTCCTGCACATGAACATTTTATCACAAGTCTTATTAAGCAGAAAATTCTGATAAATACAGAAAAACTACAACATTTGAAGCCAACGAAGACCGATAAGGTCTTTGTAGTTTATTTGCCTGAAAATGAAATACACGAGATAGGACTTCTCTATCTCAACTATGAAATCATCCTTAGAGGATATAAGAGCATCTATTTGGGACAAACCATACCTATGGAAAATCTCATGGACCTTATGAAGTATTTCGACAATATCTACTTTCTTTCCTATTTTACCGTGGTACCGGAGAAAGATCGTATTAACAAGTATATAGAAGACTTCAAAGAATTGGTAGTAGATTATAACGACCCAAATCTTTGGATTTTAGGAAGACAGGTACAACATTTAGATGAGACAAAACTGCCTAACTTCATAAAAACTTTCCATTCTATAGATCAGGTCGTTAGCCGTTTATAAAAAAAATAAAATCCTCCGTTTGTTTTTATGGGTAAAAAGGTAAGTATTATTGGTTCAGGATTCTCAGCGCTATCTGCGGCATGTTATCTTGCAAAAGATGGGCATCACGTGTCCATTTACGAGAAAAACTCTTCTGTTGGGGGTAGGGCATCAAAATTCACCAAAGAAGGTTTCACTTTTGATATGGGACCTAGTTGGTATTGGATGCCTGATATATTCGATAAATTTTTTGCTGATTTTGGCAGAAAAACAGCAGAGTTTTATACGCTAGATAAACTTAGTCCTGCCTACAAAATCTTCTTCTCTGATGATATTATAACGATTGGTGACAGTATGGATAAAATCTGTACCGAATTCGAACGAATCGAAAAGGGCAGTTCCGTTGAGCTTCGAAAATTTATAGCAAGCGCACAAGAAAACTATGATATTGCCATCAACAAAGTGGTGCTAAGACCTGGCCTGTCACCATTGGAATTGGTGACCAAGGAAACCGTGCTTAAAGTAGATCAGTTCTTTAAAACCATTAGTTCACAAGTACGAAAGAAGTTCAAAAACCCGAAGTTAATTTCCACCTTAGAATTTCCGGTACTGTTTTTAGGAGCGAAACCAAGTAATACCCCCTCTTTTTACAATTTCATGAACTTCGCAGATTTTGGTTTGGGCACATGGCACCCAAGAGGCGGTATGTACGAAATCATAAAAGGCATGGAAACACTTGCCAAAGATTTAGGTGTACATATTCACACCAATAAAGCTGTCGATAAAATTCTTGTTGAGAAAGGTAAAACTGTTGGTATCGTCAGTGAGGGAAAAGAAATACTCTCCGATGTGGTGCTTAGTGGTGCAGATTACCATCACTCAGAGACCTTATTAGATAAGGAATACAGACAATATTCGGAGGGATACTGGAACAAAAAAACATTTGCCCCATCTTCCCTATTATTTTATATAGGTTTTGATAAAAGAATCAAAAATGTTGAGCATCATAATTTATTTTTTGATACCGATTTTGAGCTTCACGCAGAAGAAATATACGATGAACCAAAATGGCCAACAGATCCTTTATTTTATGCCAATTTTCCATCTATAACGGATAGTACAATGGCGCCAGAAAATTGTGAAACTGGCTTCTTTCTTGTTCCTATTGCACCAGATTTAGAGGACACTCAAGAATTAAGAGAAGAATACCTTAACATTATTTTAAATAGATTCGAGAAAAGAACAGGGCAAAAGATTACAAATAATATTATATTCAAGGAATCTTTTTGCGTAAATGATTTTATAGATCGATATAACTCTTACAAAGGAAATGCATATGGAATGGCCAATACCTTAACCCAAACGGCTTTTCTAAGGCCCAATTTAAAAAGTAAGAAAGTGAAAAATCTTTTCTTTACCGGCCAGCTTACAGTTCCAGGACCAGGAGTTCCTCCTTCTTTAATTTCAGGAAAATTGGTGTCAGAATTAATAACAAAAGATAATTAGTCCACCGCTATGAAAGCTACTTTTGATACGGTATCATACCAATGCAGTAAACTTGTCACCGAGAAGTACAGTACTTCTTTTGCCTTGGCTACTAAAATGCTGTCTAGCTCCATACGAGAGGACATCTATAATATCTACGGTTTTGTTCGTTTCGCAGATGAAATTGTAGACACTTTCCATGATTATGATAAGGAACAATTGTTCAATAAATTTGAGCTTGAGCTAGAAGCTGCTATAGCAGATAAAATTAGTTTAAATCCTATTTTAAACTCCTTTCAGCATACGTTTCATGCCTATAATATACCAATGCACCTAGTTGCCTCGTTCATGAAAAGTATGCGCATGGACCTCACCAAAAACATATACAAAACAGAGCAGGAGTATAAAGACTATATCTATGGATCAGCGGATGTCGTAGGCCTAATGTGCCTTAAGGTTTTTGTTAAAGGGGATAATGAAGCTTATGAGCGGTTAAAGGATTCTGCGATGGCATTGGGTTCCGCTTTTCAAAAAGTAAATTTCTTAAGAGACGTTAAGGCTGATTTTGAAGATTTAAATCGATCTTATTTTCCGAATACAAACCTCACGGAGTTAGATGAAGAATCCAAAAAGCGTATTGTTGATGAAATCAAAGCAGACTTTCAATTAGGTTATGAAGGTATAATGGCTTTACCAGCCGAAGCCAAGTTTGGAGTATATACTGCTTACAAATACTATTACAAATTACTTCAAAAACTTCAGAATACACCTTCTCTAGATATTAAGAATACACGCATCAGGGTTCCGAACTATCAAAAATTTGGTCTTTTGGCACGATCTTATGTTAAATATAAAATGAATCTTGTTTAGATGAAAACAGTACTTTGGATTTTAA
>CBDUKC010000024.1:0-18869 GCA_965367705.1 uncultured Maribacter sp.
CGAGACGGTGTTAAAACAACCAAACGGATTAATCTCAACACCGATGAACTGTTCACCTCCCCCAGTTACTATTTAGCAGCTAATGATGTGGTTTATGTACAGCCCAATAAGCGTAAGATGAGATCGACTTCTGTTACAACGCAATGGCTTGGCGCTATTGTAGGCTCCTTGTCTTTAGCTGTACTTGCTATCACTAGTTTCAGGTAACAAGGGATGTTAGTATAGCTCAAGCTCAATAGAACCATGGAATACCAATTTGTTTTTGAAACTTATCACAAAACAATAGTTACGCTTTGCGCCAGCTAACTACTACTTAACAAAACTACCTGAATACCCCTATGATTTAACCCCATAGGTGTACGAGGTCGTAATACCTGTTTTGCTATCGTTCAGTATCAAGGCTAGGTTTTTAAAGTTTTCCGATTGCTTGCTATGCCCAAACTTTTCTAAAATAGTCCGATCTGTCAAACCGGCTCGTGCTACGAGCAGGGTAATATCCGCATATTCGGAAATCAAGGAGGTATCGGTGACCAGCATCAACGGGGCTGTGTCCACAATAACGTAATCAAAAGTATCCCGCACCTGGGTTATAAACTTTTCAAAACCTTCACTACTCAATAAGAGCGGGGCGTTTGGTGGGATAGGACCACTGAGACAAACTTTATGACTCGGCACACTATCCAAACCGGGATAGATAAACGCACTGGAATTCCGTTCCGGTTCCTTCAAAAAATCAGAGAGGCCCTTGGAGGATACCCCCATACCAAAGTAATCGTGTAATTTTGGATTTCGCAAATCGGCCCCTACCAGCAGTACTTTTTTATTTAAACTGGCCAAGGCTACGGAAAGGTTATAGGCCAATAGGCTTTTACCTTCACCTTCTAAAGCAGATGACATATAAACCACCTTACCATTACCGCCTTTATTCACAGGTAGCAAATACTTCAGGTTACTGGCCAATATCCGGAAGGATTCCGCCATTTGGGAGCGGTCATTGATATCTACAAATACCTTTTTTCCTTTTATATGTGGTATTTCTGCAGCAATGGGAATGGTCGGTAGTAGTTTCTCTAGATCACCTCGGCTACTTATTTGGGTGTCCAGGGTATTTTTAACAAAGAAAAAGGCGAAAGGGAGAAAAAGTCCTAAGAGCCCAGAAATCCCCAACACCATCAATTTTTTCGGTGCCACGGGTTTGTCCTTGGTTTCAGCGAAATCCACCACTTTTACCGAAGGTGCCGTTACCGCAAAATTAATCGCTGCCTCTTCCCTTTTTTGTAATAATAACAAAAATAGGTTTTCCTTAATGCTCTGTTGCCGCTCAATGGAACGCAACATCTTTTCTTTCTCTGGCAAACCGGCAAAGGCAGAACTGGCCTTGGATCGCTCTGAATTTAAACGGCTTAAGGAAGTTCGCATTTGAGACTGATACACATTTACCGTTTTAAGGATATTCACCTTGGTACGTTCCAATTGCTCAGAAAGCGCCACCATGCTCGGGTGGCCTTCCCCAATGGTCATACCTAGTTTTTCACGTTCCATGGCCATCTCATTATAAGAGGACACTAAGGTGCTTAGGCTACTATTGTCTAAGCCAATATCTACCGGTAACAAACTGTAGGCGGACTGACTAATGACCGTTTGCTTTAATAATCCAGACAAGGAAAGTTGGGTTTCCAAGTCGGCGACTTGATTTTCGGTTTCCGATTTTCGCTCCAAGGAGATACCAGCATCCGCCTCTATATAGGAGAGGTTATTGGTACGCTTAAAACTTTCCTTGCCCCCTTCAATGGAATCCAGTTCCGTAGACAAGTACACAAAGCGTTCGTCTATAAAATCTAAGGTGCGTTTGGATACCTGTTGGCGATCCAACACACCATCGTTATTAAAAACACGCACTAAAGTATTTAAGATGGCCTCAGAACGGTTGTAACTTTCACCGTTCAACAGTAAAGAAATAATATCACTATTTTTACTGGTTGGCTGTATTTCAATTTCCTCTAAAAGATCGTCAATAGTTGTTTTTCTAGATTTCAAAAGCACTTCATACGTTTTTCCTTCGTATTTATTAGAATCAAAAGTAGGTGCTAGGTTAATGGCAAAAGGCAAACTAGTATCGGTTGAATCCAAAGTACTATATTTTAATGTCCAAGTACGTTCCAACTCGTCGGTTACTTCCAATTCATCGGGCTTAAAAATAAGCTCAAAGTCCAAAGGATTGATGAGACTATCCTCTAAGACAGTTTTAGTCAGCACCAATGGTGCGTTCCAAATCTGAGTTTTCTTAATATTACCTTTTTCAAAAAAAGAAAAATCCAAATTCAATTCCGATGCTACTTGATTCAACAAGCGATACGATTTTAATACTTCAATTTCGTTATCCATATTAATGTTCGATGCTCCGCCATTGATTATCGAAAGTGCATCTACTGCCATATTCATTTCCTTGGACTCGTCAATGATTTTAATCTTAGCAACAGATTCATAGGATAGCGAGGCATAACGCAGGTAAATCAAGCCCAAAATAATACAGAACACAACACTAATCAAAAACCATGGCCAGTGTTTTAGATATTTGTAGATTAATTCCTTCATATTAAAAGATGCCTCGTAATTGGTCATATCCAAGGCAAAAGGATCTTCTTTCATCGTATAATGTTCAAATTAAACAAACGGTTACAAATTTAGATAATCCTTTTCAAACCATGATCATATAGGCCAAGTATAACCTACTAATGTATGATTTCAAAAGCCTTATCAAAACCACACACTTTAAATCACTATAATAGTATTGCAGTACTCTTGCTAATAATCCTAGTAAACACTACTTACGTTAATCTTTGATTTTGTATTCGCCATAATCTTTCCGCGAATGAACAGAGAGGCATCTATCGTATAGTAAACATTAAGAAAAATGATTTAGACTAAACCCTGTGATTACTAAAACCTTACTTTTAAAGTAAAGGTTTTTTAAAAAATTTATAGCTGATTACCTCCATAATAAATTTTGGAGTAGATACCAAATTTCGTTCCGCCAAACGCTTTGGATCTTTCAAAAACCTTGGTAACCATTCCAAACCAAGTTTTATCCAAATAGGATGCGAACGTTTAACTGTTCCTGCGTAAAAATCGAATACCGCGCCTATGGAACAAATAATTTGTGGCTTTAATTCTGTCTTATGCTGCTCCACCCATTTTTCTTGTTTAGGTGCAGTCATCCCTACAAATAGAACTTGTGCATTACTTTTATTTACTTCTTTGCACATAATACTACTATCAGTTTTGCTGAAAACAGCCTTGTATGGAGGGGAATAGCTGGCTACGTTTACATCCGGATAGTCTTGTTTTAACCTTCTAGATATCAAAACCAAAGTCTGCTCCGACGCTCCCAAAAAGAAACAGGAGCCACCAACTTGGTTTAAGTGGTCCATGATGTGCAGGAAAACATCGTATCCAGCAATTTTTTTAATATTTTGCCTTTTAAGCACTTTGGCAGCAAGCACTATTCCTATGCCATCAGGTAATAAAATATCTGAAGCTTTTAGAGCTTTTTGAAAACTAGCATCCTTGCGTGCTATACAGTAACTGTGAGGATTCAGTGTATTAATAATTGTTCTTCTATCCAAAGAAAGTACTGGATAAGAGGTAGCTATAGAGTAATTTAATAGTTTCATTTTACCAATTTTTCTAAAATCTGCTTAAACCGAACCTCAAAGGCATCCAAAGTAAAGTGTTCCTCAAAACGCCGTTCGCTTTCCACTCCCATTTTTTTTCGTAAATCTTCGTTTTTAATTAAAATCATTATCTTTTCGGCCAAGTCAGTGGGGTCTTTCTTATTGACCAAAAACCCCGTTTTTGCTTCTTCTACAATTTCTGGTATACCTCCCTCAGCTGTTGCAATTACCGGTAGTCCAAATTTCATAGCCTCTAAAAGCACTAGAGGGAAACACTCTTTTTCATAAAAAGTTGGAAACACAAAAATACCGCTTTGCATGTACGCATTTTCCTTTTCGATTCCAAATTTTGGACCAGCATAACAAACAACATGTTCAAGCCCTAATGACTTGATTTTCTCATGGAATGTATCAAGTGGGATATCCCCCACATTTCCAATAAAAGTACACTTAAATTTGTATTTTTTTTCCTTTAGTATTTTGCAGGCGCTAAGAACATCAAAAACACCTTTAGAAGCTATCAGATTACTCAAAAACAATAGTTCTGTAGGTGTATCGGAGAGTTCATTCCTTGCAGGGACAGAATTAAGTGTGGGGATACCATTCGGGCAATAATGAACTCGTTCCTCTGGCACATATTTTTTAATATCGTTATACAAATATTTGGACAATAAAATAACAGATGCATTCTTAAAAACTATTTTATACAACTGATTGTCCAACCACTTATTTTGCCTCAGTATTACCCCCTTATTATGAAAATGGTATACCACTTTTAAACCAAATATTTTTACCATAATAGCAATCAAGGCGTCTTTATAAAATCCAGAACCTGAGGCTGTTAGTGTAATATAAACTAAATGAGGCCTTTCTAAAATAATTGTACTAAGCGTACTAGTACAGATAAGCAGATAACGTTTTACCTTCAACCAACCTCCGGATCCAATTTCATCAACACGTACCGATGTGCCTAGATTAATATATTTGGTTTTAAAAGCCGTATTGATACTCTTACTCTCCATTATGTATCTACCCATCATAGCTGCACCATGCACAGGAGGTGGATAATGTAAAATAGCCAAGATTTTCTTTTTATTTTTTGTTCTTTCTATTAGTAGCGTTTCATACAATACAATTAACTCATCATATACTTTACTACTATTATATAGCATCTTTGCTTTATTAAAAGCGTTTTCACCTAATTCAGTAGCTTTAGACTCATTCAAATACAAGTCCTTAATAGCCTTAGCCAAAGCCAAGGAATCCCCAGGTGGTACCAACAGTCCTGTTTCGTCATGGTCAATTATATTTGACATCGCTCCAAGGTTACTTGTGATAACAGGCTTACCATGTTTCATAGCCTGAGTGATTACGTTAGGGAAGCCTTCATACCATTTACTTGGCACTACAACCATTCTAGAAGCGGTATACACCGCTTCCAAAGCTTTTCCGGATACAAAACCCCTCCAAACCACATTTTTTGGTGAGCCGTAGGTTAGTGCCTTTCCAAGCTCACTCAAACCACCTACAACAACAAAAGGAATATCAGGAAGTAGCTTTGCAGCTTCTAGGAATTCGAGAATCCCTTTTTCTTCGCTAATACGTCCAATGAAGGTTACATATTTAGGACTTTCTTCCTGATGTACCGTTTTAATATCGGGAACTAGCCCAGGTATAATAAAAAGCTTTTCAGCAGGAATTCCGTTATCTATGAATTTCTGTCGTTGAAACGCAGTCTGCACAATATAAGCATCCATAGTTTCGGTTACCTTCCAAAAGGTTCTTGCTACAAAATTTCTTAACGCATAACCAAAACTTTTTGCTAGGTCATCTTCACAATTCTTTCGAAGACAATTTAGTTCTCTGGAACCACTAAGGCACTGCTCACATATCTTCCCTTTCCGATCCAGATGCAACCCAGTGGGGCAGAACAAACGGTAGTTTGGGCAGCGCATTACCAAAGGAATACCACGCCGTTTTATAGTCTTCACTATTCCTGGAGAAATAAATGGATATAAGTTCTGCACCTGCACCACATCCGGTTGAAAATCATCCAAAAGCACTTTCAATTCCCGAACCGCACTGGGGTTGTATATACCCGAAAAAAAAGCCTGTACTTTTTTACTAAAGGAATTATTAATGACGTCCGAAAAACGTCTAAACCACCTTACTTGGTGTCCATTTGCCTCTAACACTTTTTTTAGAGCTTCAGCCGCATGCTCTTCACCAGAATTATTATTGGCATAATTGTTATGTATAAATAATATTTTTAGGGAATCTAAAACTTTCATATACTCTCCCTTTTCAATCGAATCCAACTTCCAAACTCAAAATCCTTTTCTTGAGGATCTAAAACACCTAAACCATTACAGGGATAAAAGGTCATTTCTCCAAAATAAATACGTCCTCTAACGTTATAGAAATCGACTCGAACAAAAGGAAAATCAGAGGATAGCTTCCGTGCAAATTCCGTCATAAGCTCTAAATTCTGAGGTTTTGGCAAGTCTATTGGTGACTGCGGGTACCATAGCCCAAATGGCTGTCGCTTCCACTGTAAATCGTAAAAATTTAAAGTATGGTTTATAAAGCGGTCACGATCTATCTGTATATGTTTCGGAACGCCGTGAAAACAATGATATTTATAATCTATCAAAGCACTTTCATTTTCGTTAGCTAAGTATTGCTCACAAATAATTTGTGGAGGAACATGGTTATAGGCATGCTCTCCCCATAATTTATAAAAATTGGTCCGCAACCAGTTTTTCATGATTTTTTTTGCTTTCACAATGTTAAACTGATCTTTGTCTTTGCAGATTAAAATCATGTCTGCCCCGTGCGTCCCCTTCAAGACAAAACTTTGAGGTAACTCATCAAAATTAATAGTATCTACGTTGTCATAAACCCCATAAAGCGTATTAAGAAACTCTTCCCCAATCCTTTCTTTTACAAAGGTACGAACAGCATGCTTATCTACTAATTGGGTATAGACTGGATCACGGTCATAAAGGTTTTGCCAAATAATTTTTGCCATTAATGTATCTGGAGACTTGAGGTTCAAAGGCCTTTTGAAAGTGTAGTAATAACGTATTTGGTAATATAGCTTGTCTGAGGTCAGCTCACGCAATACGTTCAACAACAATCTCTTAATTTTCTGTTTAAGCGGATTCTCCGTGGTATTCATATTACTCTTTTGTCGCAGTAATTCGTATCGTTAGTGAAAATCGATTGCATTCAACAATTGACGAGAATAATTTTTGTGATTTACATTCATTTTATGATGCACAGCTATTCGATCTTCACTATAATCATCTAGATTTTTCTTAATCACAGTCTCAAGAAAAAAGTGGAATTCTTCAAAGTTTGAAATTACAGCTCCAGGCATATATTTTAAAGGCTTATCGAAAACAAAACCTCTTGAATTAGAATAGCTTTCCAAATCATCAAAAATGAAACCAATTGGTCTATTGAGGTATAAAAAATCTAAATAAATAGAAGAAAAATCCGTTAATAGCACGTCTGCCTCTGACATTAATGCATATAGTTGAACACCCATCAATTCGAGGTCCTTGTTTTTCAGAATTTTAATATTCTTATAGCTTTTGAATTCTTTATCATTCAACATATCCATTGGGTGCAGTTTTATAATTAAAACGGAATCCATTGATTGTAAAATAAGATCTAGCTCACTTAATTTATTCTTACCCATTAATGGCAAATGATCTGTAATTTTGCCATCATATCGCAAGTCGCCAACTATGGATTGTCTATATGTTGGCGTCCATAAAATCATTTTCTGATAATTAAACATACATATACCAAGCTTTTCAACACTGCTTACACCTTGATATAGTAAATCAATTCTAGGTTGACCAACCACCAATACCTGATTTAAGGTCAAACCTAAGGATTGTGACATGATTTGCTGATAAAACAAAGAAGACGCAATTGTATGGCTAGACTTTTGATTAATCGTGTTCTTATCCATCAAACCAATATTTTTCAATGGCATGCCATGCCACAAATTTACCACAACATGATGTTTAGAAATTTCAGAACCAGCATAAAGACCATGAGTAAAAAAAACATATTTCGATCTTAAATAATACCATGCTCCTTGTAAAGAGTCTCTTTTTACAAACTTAAAGTTTGTTTTATCAGAGTATACTTTAATGTTGCGTGTTGCTTGTTTAACACTCATTGATTTCAATAGCCATATATTCCTTTTTTTAGGATAATGCTCCAAAGTATATAAAAAAAGAGCAAAACTATTGTCACTTAGGTCTGGATAACTATTGTAAATAACATACTCTGACTTTTTTGACACAAGGGGGTCCAAAAAAGATATCAAAAGGATTACAATATTCTTAAAAAGTGACTTCATTCCAAATCCTTTTTTAATTGTGCCAGGATATCAAAAGCGTTAAGTATATCTTCCCTAGGGATTGACAAAAAACTAGAAAGTGATTTTTTTAAATTAGTTGTAGATACTTTCACTGTTCTAGGTAGATAATGCACATCACAGTAATCATTTAAGTCATCAAACTTACCTTTCCAATCATCACCAATAACAAACATATCTACTTTAAAAGCTTTTATGTCAGTTATTTTTTGATTCCAATCCTTTTCTGGTATCACATGGTCAACACATTTAATATTTCTAACAATTTCAGCTCTTTGTTCAAAAGGGATTAGGGTCTTTTTCCCTTTGCTCAAATTAAACTCATCTGTAGAAACACCAACAATTAAAGTATGACCTAAAGATTTAGCTCTATTTAACAAATTTAAATGCCCTATATGGAACATATCATAAGTACCATACGTAATTACAACTTTATTAATTTCACTCTTCATAACTTAAGAACTAATTAATTATCTTTCTATATAATTTGCTTCGTAGGTTTTTTGCATAACCTCTAATTGAAATTTCTTTCTAACAAAATCAAATGCGCGTTGCCCTAATAATTGTCTATCCGTAGTCGCTAGCTCATTGACAAAAAGAGATGTATAAGCTTCTATTGAATTATTTTCAACTTTTAAAATCCAATCTAAGGGTAGTGTTTCGTCCAACCCAATAATTTCATTCACAATGGAAGGAGTTTTACTGAGAGATGCTTCTATTGAAATTAATGATAAACCCTCAAAATTAGAAGGTATAAACATATAGTCAAACGAAGCTAAATAAGAAGATAAATTATAGATTTTTGAATACAGAGTAGCATTGGCAACCTCAAATAATTCTTTTTCAATATAACTTTCTAAGTTTCCTTCTCCAACAATATGAAAGTAAAAAGTATTATTATCCTTGAGGGCTTTAATTACTTCACATAACTCATAAACCCCTTTTTGGTACTCTAATCTACCCGCAAATAGAACATTGATTTTATCTTTCTTTAGAAACTCAAATATTTTCTTTTTGGTAGTTTGAACCCCATTAAATATAACAGGCAAACTTACAGTTGGATTTACACTTTCGTAACTATTTTTGGTAGACCTTGAAATAGCTATATTGGCTTTTTCTTTATTATAAAAATTGTTTACAACCTTTCCTACATTAGGCCACTTTTGCCAAAGAACATTATTATGTATAGTTCGCCTATATTTTGGTTTTTTAAAAAAACATCCAAATATTTTATGATGTAAATAAATACTCAAATCAGGTATTTCAGTATGGGTATGTATTACAGCAGGATTTTGTTTAAAAACAGAAAAAAGAAACCAAAATGGAAAAAACACTATCGCTATTTTAGGGTTAGAAAAGTAAGATCTATGAAATTTAACATTGCATTCAATTAGTTCATTTAGTATGCTTTGACTAAAACTCGAGCTTCCTCTCACTACTTCAAAAATATGATAGCAAATTTTTTTATTCTTAGATTTAGAAATATTTATAGCAACCCTTTCGGCGCCTCCAAGGTCAAATTTGCTTATTATTTGAAAAATTGTAAACATTTATATTTTAAAATTTGAACTTTTAAAACTACCCACTAATATTTCGCTTTTCTATTAGTTAATTCATAATGTAAGTAGGCTATTGAGATTAAGGAAAAAATTAAGGCAGAAGAAAGCCAGCTCCCATAGACCCTTGTACCCAATCCAGGATTCCCAAGAGTATAAACTGTTATGAATATTACGGATGCTAAAAACACCGACTTATATTTTTTTGGCATTTTACCCGTTAAGGCGACTGAAAACATTTGAATATAAAAGATTACAAATGGGATTAATCCAATTACGCCCATTCCTAAAAAAGCAGAAATAAAACCATTATGCGCACCAATAACCCCTACTCTAAGTGCGGTAATAATCTCAACTTCTCCTGCAACAAATCCAAAACCCAACCAAGGCTTACTAAACGCGGCATTTAAAGAATCAATAAAAATCTGATCTCTTCCGGTAGTATATTCTAATCCTATTCCTCCTTGTCCGTAAAATATTGTGTTTTCTAAAAACACATCCAATCCAAAATAAAGAATTATTAAAAATAAAGCTGTAGTCAAGAGAACAACTAGTATTTGCATTTTTATATTACCTTTTAAAAACCCAAAAGCACCTCCTAACATACCTATATACGCAGTGTTAGAAACACTAAAAATCGCAGTTGGCACGATAAGCATTCTTATAAAAAAATTTATTGGCAATAATAACGCCAAGAAGAAAAATGGGGTTGAATTTAATTGTTCTAAAAAGATTGCTTCCAAGGAAAAAAAAGAATCATAAAGCATTAGAGATCTTCGAATCGTATTCACACAGATATAAAAGAACACATAAAATAATATCCAATCGATAATGTATTTTATTGAACGAGTTCTTTGATAAATGGTTAAAATTGCTCCAGAAATTAGTAATAAATAAGCTAAGTTTTCAATTGCTCTATAAAAGGTGATTTTCCAATCTACACTCCAAGCTGTACTCAACAATGCAATTGCAATATAAATTAAAAACCATTTTAGAGGTGAGTTAGCTAAAAAGAATCGAAAAGACTTATTATAAAATACCTTTAATCCACCAACAAATAAAACCAGAAAAGTAAATACTACTTGTATTATCGCGGAAGCATCAAGCACTGCAAGTTCAGAAGAATCTCGCTCTCTAGATATCAATGCCATAATCACTGGATAAATTATTAATAACCGACCCAAAATTCCTGGGCTAATAATAAAATTCTTAAGATTATTCCGGTACATCTAATGAATTATTTTAGTGTCTTTGTTCATAATTTTATTAAAAACATATAATTGAAATACCTGATAAAAAATATTCTCAACAATCATACTATAAAATGCTCCATAAATACCATATTCCTTAATGAAAAAATATCCCAGCACAATAGATATAAGACTTCTTGGAATGTAGATCCAAAATTCCACATCAGTCCGTTTTATGGCCATTAGCGCAATCCTTACGGGTTGAAAAAGTATGACGATAGCCTGTATTAAAAATGGCATCACTACTAATCCTCCTAAAGCGGAATACTTTTCACCGAAAAAAAACATCATCAAATCTTGACCTAGAAAATACCCCAAAAACAAAACAGATATGCTAATAAACCCGAAAAAAATGACATACTTCTTGACCAAACTTTTTACTTTATCAAAATCTTTATGAATCCTAACAAAAATTGGCAACAAATATGAATTTAAAGCTTTCAATATTGGGCTGAAAATACTCGCAATACTTAACAATATTCCTAGGATGGCTACATCTTTTTTATCTGCAATGTAGAGTAATAACCAAGGGTAAAAATTTGCACAAAGATGATACAGTAAATTTCCTCCTATCAACCACTTCCCAACGCGCCAATTTTCTTTAAAAAAACAAAGCTGTGAAGAAAACTTAATTTTATTAAATCTCAAATTCTTAACATAGTAAAATAACGAAATTGAAAAGAAAATTAAAGAAGCGCATAATAAATATAAATAAAGGCTACTCAAATTTTCTATCCAAATGAAGAATAGCAAAACCATTAATAAAGTGGAACAGATTACACCATAAATCATATTTACTTTGGTTTTTCTTTGACTCAAAAGAATCTCCCGTATGAATTGATAAAAAGTATATGAAATGATGTACACTGCGAAAATCAGCATATTATTAATATTAAACTCATCGAATGACAAATAATATGCAAATGGAAATATTAAGATAATTATTAAGGAAAAAACCAACTTACTGTTTAGTGTAAATTGAAAAAAATCTTTCCCTAAACTATCCTTGTAATCAAAAAGATTAATCCCGTAAGGTTTACAAATCATAGAACTTTGAAACCCAACTAAAAAAACTGTGACTGTTGTTAAAAGTACAAAGTCAGCAAAGACCAATATATCTAAAGTTCTTGCTAATATTATAGTAGTACCAAAGGTGCTTAAACTCATAAATAATTGATCAACCAATACGCTAAGAAGCTTTGGAAATTCCTTAGAACTCTTGATTTTTGTAATTGTATTGATCATAAGGTATTAACTCTTTTGATTCAAATACCAAGCATAGGTGCCGGTAATACCATCGTCCAAGTTGATACTTGCCTCCCAACCCGTTTTTTTTAGTTTAGTTACGTCCATCAACTTACGTGGGGTGCCATCGGGTTTATCGCTATCCCAAATAATTTCTCCCCTATGCCCTGTGGTTTTTTGAATCAACAGTGCTAAGGCCTTAATAGTTAAATCAACTCCTGTACCCACATTGTACAAATGTCCAGGCAGTTGCTGTTCTAGGGTAAAAAGTACGGCTTGCGCCAAATCATCTACATGTAAAAATTCTCGCAATGGGGTACCGCTTCCCCAAAGGGTAACCGGTGCATTATTATTCTCTTTGGCCTCATGAAACTTACGCATCATGGCCGGCATAACGTGAGAGCTTTGTAAATCAAAATTATCGTTGGGACCGTATAAATTGGTGGGCATTAAACTCACAAAATATCTTCCCTGCTGTTCCCGTAGCGCCTGGCATAGTTTTACCCCGGATATCTTCGCAATCGCATAACCTTCGTTAGTGGGTTCCAAAGGTCCTGTAAGCAAATAGTCTTCCTTTAAGGGTTGTGGTGCCAGTTTAGGATAAATACAGGAACTCCCCAGAAAAATAAATTTCTCTACCTTGTTGGTAACGGATTGCTGAATCAGGTTGTTCTGTATTTGCATGTTCTCCATCAGAAAACCATACTGGTCCTTTTGATTGGCTAAGATACCGCCTACCCGAGCCGCTGCATCTACGACTACGTCTGGTTGTTCTTTTTTAAAGAATTGAGCAACAGCCTCTTGATTTCGCAAATCCAGTTCGCTACTGGTCTTTGCAATAAGGTTGGTATACCCCAGTTTTTCTAAGGCCCGCCAAACGGCAGAGCCTACCATCCCGCGATGCCCTGCGATGTATATTTTACTATTCCTATTCATAATAGTTTAAGGTGCTGAAACCACCATTTTTCAAATGACGGTCCTTTTCCATCAATTTTAAATCACTCTCCATCATTTCCTTCACCAATGAAGCCACGTCACATTCGGCTTCCCAACCCAATTTTTGCTTTGCTTTCGTAGCATCTCCTATTAAGAGATCTACCTCTGTAGGTCTAAAATAATCCGGATCTATACTTAGTACCTCCGTGCCTAAAGGCAGCTGATATTCTTCATGATGACATGCTAACACATAACCTTTTTCGTGACTTCCACTACCCTTAAACTCTAAAACCACTCCTACTTCAGCAAAAGCCATTCGTACAAAGTCACGTACCTTGGTGGTCTTACCTGTAGCGATGACCCAATCTTCAGGTTGTTCGGCTTGCAATATCATCCACATCACTCGCACATAGTCTTTTGCATGTCCCCAGTCACGTTGTGCATCTAAGTTCCCTAAATAGAATTTATCCTGTAAACCTAATACAATCCTTGAAACAGCGCGAGTTATCTTACGGGAGACAAAGGTTTCTCCACGTAAGGGCGACTCGTGGTTAAAAAGGATGCCATTACAGGCAAACATACCATAGGCTTCCCTGTAATTCACCGTAATCCAATAGGCATACATCTTCGCTACACCGTAGGGGCTTCTTGGATAAAAAGGTGTTTTTTCCGTCTGGGGTACCTCCTGAACTTTACCATAAAGTTCAGATGTGGAAGCTTGGTATATCTTCGTTTTCTTTTCAAGACCTAACAAGCGAACAGCATCCAATAAACGTAAGGTTCCAAGTCCATCCGCATTACCAGTATATTCGGGGATTTCGAAGGACACATGAACATGACTCATCGCTGCTAGGTTATAAATTTCGTCGGGCTGAATTTCTTGAATTAATCGTATAAGATTTGTACTATCGGTCATATCCCCATAATGCAAAATAAAACGACGTCCTTCCTCATGTGGATCCTGGTACAAATGATCTATGCGCTCCGTATTAAAAAGAGAAGACCTCCGCTTTAAGCCATGCACAATATATCCTTTCTCTAATAAAAACTCACTTAAATAAGCACCATCTTGTCCGGTAACCCCGGTAATAAATGCAACTTTCGCCATACGCTTCATTTTCTTTTTTAAAAGGTCAGTAACCGATTACATACCTAATTTCATTCCTGTAGTTATTTGGTTCAATGTACTTTGACCACACTGAGAAAGTCAATAAGAGACCCCTTTTTCAAAATACTTTTAAAGTACACAGCTAATTTACCAAATACTACCTCCTAATAACTGCTATATCATTTTGATAACCAAAAATCGGATATCCATTACATTTTATTTTCAAACTGCTTGCTATCTGCTCCCTTGCTAAATTTTTTAAAACCCGTCAACTGCTTTACGAAAAAGTTCTCTTGTTTGGTATTACGAACCGCTTCTTGTTGTGTTTTTGTTAGCCTAGCGATATCCTCGTCATATACCGTAGGTTCTTCTGCGTCCCTCGAAGTTGTTTTTTTCGTTGGATGCAACTCCTCCTGCACGACCTTACCTATGCGCGCCACTCCTGGTTTCTCTCGCACATAAAAAGGCGACAAATACAAGGATACGCCAATCACCAAACAAGCCAGTAGCTGTACATGTATATTCCAGTGCTGTAAGACCAAGGCCACGGTAATAACCACCACATTAAGAAGCACGATACTGCTACTGGACCGCTTATGACTATAGCCAAGGCTTAAAAAACGATGGTGGATGTGGTTTTTATCGGCACTAAAAGGGCTTCTGCCTTCCCGTATGCGTATGGTGAACACCCTTAGGGTATCCATCATAGGATAGGATAGGACGGCAATGGCCAAAATGGGTGCATTGGCAATTGGGAACGCCAAGGAGGCAGCATCTGCGCTCTTGTTTAAAAAGGCTATGGTAAGGTAGGCCAAAAGGAAGCCCGTAAATAAAGAACCGGAGTCCCCCATGAACAACTTTTGCCGTTTAGATAGGTTGTGTTGTAAAAACCCGATCAGTGCACCAATTAAAATAACACAGGCCAAGGCCAAATACTGCTGCCCGTTACCCAGAAAGAACCCCCCATATACTACAGCGGAAAGGATGGCCAAACCACCGGCCAAGCCATCGATGCCATCAATGAGGTTAAAAGCGTTGACGACCAATAAGAAAACAAAAATGGTAAAGGCCACGGAAACCCAGTAGGGCAGTTCCCACAAACCAAAAATGCCTTCCATGCTTACAATGCGAATATCCGAAGCAAAAACCACCAAAGCAGCAGCGACAAGTTGCCCAATAAATTTCTTTTTAGGCGAAACCAGGACCAAATCATCCTTAACACCCAAGAACAACAGCAGCATCGTTGCACCGATGAGGGCCAGCACATTGATTACATCCTGCGGTGGTAGCGGCGCAAAAACACCCGTAAGCACCATCCCTATGGCAAATGTGAGAAAAAGTCCAATACCCCCTAAGGTTGGAGTTTTGCCCTGGTGCATGCTGCGCTCGCCAGGTACGTCCATTAAATCTTTGGAATGGCTTAGGTAAATGATAGCAGGGTATATGCGCATAGAAATCGCATAGGCCGCAATAAGTGCTATCAAAGCCAGCACATAAGGATTCGTAAGGAAGTGTGTAATCGCGGTCATTGATTGGGACTAATATTTATAACGTACTACACTAGGCGCCAAGCAACTAAAATAAACCAAATTAGATGAAGTGCCAAGGGTATGGACCTATCACCTTTTAATATATAAAGCTCCGGGGGAAGGAGTTTAAAAACAAACAGTTTCATGGTTTTTTAATCGCTAAACCACTGTTTATCTGCTCATTATTTCAGGTTCATTCTACGTTAATAGTGCTCTTAGTGTTCCTAAGCAAAACTAATATAACATACGTTAGAAACGGAATTCTAGCTCTTATAATTAGCGAATACAAGCAAAAATTCGATGAACGGTAACCTCAATTCAAAAATGATAAAAAATACTAACAAAAAATATCCTATTCATTATTTACATAACAGTTTTTTATGGTATCAGGAGTAGTGATTCTTAAATCATACGTAGCGAAGTACACTGCTATGGTATTGAAACAAAAGGTAGACATGCAGTAAAGATACTACGAAGCTACCCGTTGCAGATTTTGGTTGGGTTCCTTGAAATAGAGGGCACTTTGAGTGGGTTCTCGCTATCCTCCCTTTGGGCGGACAGGCAAAGTCACTTGCAGGACTTCACTCGAACTGACAAACAAGCTCGAAACAGCCCCAATGTCACTTCGAGTAATTTTCACGACCTTTTTCAGGAGTGAGAATTGTATCGAGAAGCTTACGGGTTCCAATTGTTCTCGATACAATTTCTTCTTTCCATTACACTCCAAGAAAAAACTACTCGAACTGACAGGGTAGAAGCAGAATACAAATATCACTTCGAGTGAATTTACGAGGCACAAGAAAATTAGCCCCGACGCTTCGGAGGAGAAGCTTAGGAGTAGAGTTTGTGCTTATATATAAATTTAGCCATTAGGGGGTGCTGCTGCTTACTTGTAACACCTTTCCATTGTATAACGCTTGGCCTGTCAATGAAAAATTCATGATATAGTTTGCCATTTGAATTGCGGTAACCGGCGCTTGGTACCCTGGAAAGGCTTCGGCCAACATTTCGGTCTGTACGGCACCTAGGGCCAATACATTAAATGAGGGTCCGGTTTCCTTATATTCTTCTGCCAGCAACTCCGTCATAGTAATCACTGCTCCTTTGCTGGAGCTATACGCCGATAAGCCTGGGAACTTAGCACTGCCCTGTACCCCACCCATAGAGCTTACGGTCACCACATGGCCCTCTTTATTCATAAACGGTAACACTACTTTTGTCACTGCCGCAACACCAAAAACGTTGACCTCGTATACCGCCTTAAATTCTTCCATGGAGGTTTCCAGAAAGGGTTTGTTTACCAATTTCCCAGCGTTATTGATAAGGATATCTACGTGTTTCCATTCGGTCTTTAAAAACCGTTCTAGCTTTGCTAAATCGCTTGGTTGCGCCAAATCAAAAGCAAACCCCTGGATGTTCTTATGGTTCACATCGGTAATCGGAGTGACGTTCCTAGACAAAGCCAATACGCTATGACCCGCATCGGCAAAAAGTTGTGCCATTTCAAACCCAATACCCCTACTCGAACCTGTAATAATTACGTTTGCCATTACTTGTATGTTATTTCTTTAACGGGAGCGTTTGCAATGCCTTCTACTACAGGTATCATTTTATTGATAACGGTAGCCATATGTGCATAGTCCATCTCCTCATTTTCGTCACCCACTTTATGGTAGTGGTCAAAATTTGTAAAATCAAAGGTGCTATAGGTTTGTGAAGGCACATTAAATGCCGTATGAAAGGCATAATTATCCGATCGCTGAAACAGATTGAACTCCTTGGCCTTTGGTAAAAACCCGGCTACCTTTTCATTGGCATAGCCATTACTGATCTTGGCCAAATTAGAAAGCTCATAGCCCGTTACATATACCAAATGGTCCTTGTCTACCATGGGCACCCCAACCATCTCAAAGTTAAGCATCACATAGAGGTCCAGCGCATCCGCTTTTAATTTTTCCGCTAAATGCCTTGATCCCAAAAGCCCTTTTTCCTCTGCACTGAAGAGGGCAAAAATAATACTGCGCTTATTCGTTTTTTCTCTTCCAAAATAGGTTGCCAGTTCCATCACCGTAGTCGTCCCAGAAGCATTGTCATTTGCTCCATTGGCAATAGCATCACCATTTTCTGGCGCTAACATCCCAATATGATCGTAATGCGCCCCTACCACAACATACTCGTTTTTCAGTTTGGGGTCGGTACCTTCCAAAACACCCACCACATTAAATGCGGGACCATCAAAGTTACTTAAGGTATCCCTATAGGTTTCAAAATACGGCGCAATACCACTTGCCGTAAAACGCGCTGCTATAAAATCAGCCGCCTTAGCGATACCAGCACTACCGGAATCCCTACCCTGCAAGGCATCGGACGCTAGAAAATCCATGGACTTTGCCACATCCGTAACGGTCGTATATTCGGTTATGCTCACCATACTGGTAATGGCCATAATCGTTTCCTCTGCTGGAGCAACCTGCGCTTTTAGTCCCTCAGGACCGGATACGGTTTCGGAGACTGCGGTGTTACCGCTCTTACCTACGCCACAAGAAACCAGTAGCGCTAAAGAAAAAAGATAAAAAATGGATTTCATACAATTGCGTTTAGGGGGTTAAAGATAGAAAAAAGAGACTGCTTGAACCGATTTAACTAAAGCGAAGGTTTTGTGTTGGAGTGAATTTATGAATCATGGGAAAAGTAGTGTTGAGAAGCTTACGGGCATCAAAGGTTCTCGATACAGTTTCTTCTTTCCGTTGCCCTCCAAGAAAAAACCACTCGAACTGACAAAGTAGTAATAAAAAAAACTAGCGTCACTTCGAGTGAATTTGCGAGGCACGAGAAAATTAGTACCTGCCGGCAGGCAGGTCGAGAAGCTTACGGGTTACAAGGGTTCTCGATACAGTTTCTTCTTTGCGTTGCCCACCAAGAAAAAAACCACTCGAACTGACAATGTAAAATCAAAAAAGCATCCCACTATTGGGATGCTTTTAACTATTCATCTATATGTTTGCCTACGCCAACATCGTAACAGGATTCTCTACAAAATACCTTAAGGTCTGCAGAAATGCTGCACCAGCTGCACCATCTACCGTTCTGTGATCACAGGCCAAGGTCAACTTCATTGTATTACCTACGACAATTTCTCCATTTTTAACCACCGGTTTTTCAACAATAGCCC
>CBDUKC010000025.1:0-18837 GCA_965367705.1 uncultured Maribacter sp.
TGGTGGTTATTGGTTGTAACTCAAATAAAAATAAGGAGTCAATTGAACGCACTCAAAATGTTCTTTCCGCTGTAATTGACTCTATTGATTCTGAAATAAAGAGCGGTGAATATGGAATGATTGACCGATTCATTATCATTCGAAATGAAGAAATCCTGGCTAATTTTAAATACAAGCAGGACTATGAATCGATTGCCAAAAAATATGACACTACCAATCATCAATACAATTATGATCACCCAAATTGGCATCCATACTACGCACAGACCGATCTACATAGCCTTCAATCAGTGACCAAAAGTGTGAATTCAATTCTTCTGGGAATAGCTTTGGATTTGCATTCAGATTACAATTTAAAGACAAAAGTGATGTCACTGTTCTCCGATTATCCAATTGATAATGAGGACGAAAGAAAGAATGAAATTACAGTTGAAGATTTGCTGACTATGAGAGCCGGACTTCACTGGAACGAAGTGGACTATTTAGACCCATCTGATGATTGTGTCGCAATGGAAGCTAGTAACGATTGGATAAAATATGTACTCAATAAACCTATAGATACACTGCCTGGAACCAGCTTCGTGTATAATAGTGGCGCAAGTGTTTTATTAGGTGAGATTGTTAGAATTATCTCCGGTAAAAAAGTGGATGAATGGGCAGAAGAAAAATTGTTTAAACCACTCGGGATAACTGACTACTATTGGAAAAAAACACCTACAGGTGCACTGGATACGGAAGGTGGATTATATCTCAAAGCGGAAGACCTTGCTAAAATTGGCTCATTATTTCTTAATGGTGGTAAATGGAAGGGTAAACAGGTTGTTCCCAAAAAATGGGTGTCATCTTCAATAAGTCCAATAGCTACTAATTTATATCCCGGAGAAAATGACAATACAGGATATGGCTACCAATGGTGGGTTTGGGATCACAGCAATGGGAAAACGAATATCTTCGGTGCTCAGGGTTACGGTGGGCAATATTTAACTGTAGCACCTGATTACAATCTAATCGTCCTATTTAACGGTTGGAACATACATAAAGAGCCGAAAAAGTATTCATGGGCGGTAATGAAAGACAGAATAATACCCATTCTTGAGAAGAACAGATAGCTATATAAGTCATTAAAACGGCTCATATACACGACTATTGGCATTCATAAATAAACACAGAAATGGAATATTTAGTTGGGGATACATACGGACTAATTCATTTGATATCTTCAATGTGCGCTTTGATTGCGGGAACATTCGTTCTTATTATGAAAAAAGGATCAAAAAGACACAAACAAATTGGATATGCGTATGTTATAAGTATGGCTATTTTACTAGTCACATCATTTATAATTTATCGACTCTTTAATGGTTGGGGCATTTTTCATTATGCATCAACTTTCAGTCTTATAGTTCTTTTATTAGGTATGATTCCTATTTGGACTAAAAAACCAACAAACAGCTGGAAATATCGGCATTTTAACTTTATGTATTGGTCTGTGATAGGATTGTATGCTGCATTTTCGGCAGAGGTTCTAACAAGAATTCCTGATACTCCTTTTTTGGGAATGGTTGGTATTGCAACAGGAGTAATAACGATAATTGGTGCTATATTTTTAAGAATAAATAGAGCAAAATGGGTGAAAATATTTGCAATAGAAAAATGAAATACGAAATGCTAACAATGTTTACAGTGCAATGAAACGAACCATATAAGAACCGTTGTGATATTTAAAAAAAAATGATGAAAGTAAAAGTTTGCTTAGTTCAGGATAGTCCTATTTTTTTCAATAAAGAGAAAACAATTAATAAAGTAGAAGAGCTAACCAAAAAATACGCAAAACAAGGTTGTGAACTAATTGTTTTTCCGGAATCATTTATTCCGGGATACCCAAGAGGTTTTTCTTTTGGAGCGAAGATAGGAAGCAGAACAAAAGAAGGTAGGAATCTCTATTCAGAATATTACAAAAATAGTGTAGACATAGAAAGTAAGGATCTTAAGAGACTTGAAAAACTGGCTACATCAGAAAATGTATACTTAATAATTGGAATTACGGAAAAGCAAAATACAAACGGCAGTTTATATTGTTCAATGCTATACATTTCTCCTACAGATGGCCTATTGGGTGTGCATAGAAAAATTAAACCAACGGGAACTGAAAGAATAATCTGGAGCGAAGCTGCTGGAGAATCTTTAGTTACTTTTCAAACTAAAATAGGAAAACTTGGAGGTCTTATTTGCTGGGAAAATTATATGCCTTTAGCAAGAATGTCTATGTACAATAAAGGGGTTGAAATTTATATTGCTCCAACGGCAGACTCAAGAGAAGAGTGGACTGCTACAATGCAACATATTGCAATGGAAGGTAGGTGCTTTGTTTTAGGCTGTAATCAGTTTTTTAAAAAATCAATGTATCCTGATAAGTACCAAACTTTAGTAAAAGATGAGCCGGAAAATATTTGTAGAGGAGGAAGTGTTATTGTTTCTCCCTTAGGTAAAATTATCGCAGGCCCCTTATGGGACAAATCAGGAGTTTTAATCGCAGAACTAGATTTAGAAGAAATTACCTTAAGTAAGTTGGATTTTGATGTCATTGGACATTATTCAAGAAATGATATTTTCCAATTTAATGCGCTAAATCAACCTGAAATTGGAAATGAAAACGCTACATAAAACGCAATAAACGCAGTTTATTAATACCGTACAGGCCAATTGTCGGAGGCAGGTTAATAGCTCTATGCGTGGCGGTATAATCCCAAAAATCTCACTATATTTAAAAACAAAGAAACTGACCAAAAATAAGCAACAATAGACCAAAACGACCCACTCGCTTTTTACCAGGGCCGTTCTGGGTAACTAAAAACCCAAAAAGAAACATATCCGTGAAATTAATTAAAACCTTATGTGTAATACTTTCAGTGAGCTGCCTAATTAGCTGCAACGACATAAGCGTTCCAGATTCTCCCTACCCTCTTAGTACTGATTCCTTTACTGTAACTACAATTGCAGAAGGCTTCACCATTCCATACGGTATTGCCATAATTGAAGAAAACGAATACTTTATCACCGACAGGATTGGAAAAATGTTCCACTTTAAAGATGGTCAACAAACAGAGATCACTGGAATGCCAGAGGTTGTCACTTTTGGAACTCCAGGGATACCTGCAATTATGCATGGTGGGCTCATGGACATCAGTATTCATCCCAACTATTCATCCAATAAGTGGATCTATATTTCATACTTGGCCTCGGATGGGTTTGCAAAAGTATCTCGACTAAAGGTAAAGGAAAACACAGCTACACAGTTTGAGACTATTTTCACGACTAGACAGCAAAATTATACGGGTAATGGAATGAGAATCGTATGGGAGGATGACATACATTTTTTTCTAAACATCGGAAACTCTAACTTTTCAACGAGCACGAACCCAGTTTTAAATGCACAAGACCTGAATGATGATGCGGGAAAGATTCACAGAGTAATGGAAGATGGTAAGGTGCCTTCGGACAATCCGATTTTCGAAAGTTTTTCATCCCCTACAACCATATGGAGTTATGGACATAGAGATGTGCAAGGTTTATATTTTGAAAAAGCAACCAATACGCTTTTTGGCGTTGAACATGGTCCTAAAGGAGGTGATGAGCTGAACATCATTGAAAAAGGGAAAAATTATGGCTGGCCTCTTTTTAGTTATGGTATCAATTATGACGGCGCGTGGGTTTCTACCATTTCAGAAGATTCTGCCGCTACGTTCACGGCTTTTCCAGAGCACTATTGGACAGTGCCTACAAATGACGGTGGACAAGCCCTTGCACCGGCATGCCTCTTAAAAGTTAATGGTAGTAGTATTTCAGATTGGAATGATTATTTTCTTTTTGGATCATTGGCATATAGAAGACTGATGAAATATAATCGTGATACCCATGAAACGTATGGATTAAATATTGAAGGTAGAGTACGTACAATTAAACAATTGCCAAGTGGGGATATCATAGCATTAATAGAACGAAATAAGCTTAATCAATCGAATGGAAAAATTGTAATCATTAAGAATTGAAAAATGCCTTGCAACATATTATGCTTAGTGATAATCAACCCATAAGCTATGCTGAAATTCTTTAAAGGGTGTAGTGTGAAGAAAATGTCTGACAGACATTTTTAACTAAAGAGACAGTCTGAAGCGCTGGAATATAATGTAAAAACGATGATCAAGTTTTTAGACACATACGGCAACAACTAGTTTCAGAAGGCAAAACCGCATAGTATTTTAAATATGCCATTGGTGAAATTGTGCTCGTGGTTATTGGAATTTTAATTGCATTACAGATTAACAATTGGAACGAATCTAGAAAACAATCCACAACTGAAAAGGAATTTATTACAAGCTTAAAAAATGACTTAAAACAAGACAAAGCTTTTATTAAGAGGGTAATAAAGCTTAACGAACCAAGAATAGAAGCGTATGAAATCTTGAATAGCGACTTACAAAATCTCTACAATAATGATAGAAAATCTTTAGATTCTATCTTCAAGAATTATTTTAGAAGTCAACGGACATTTTATCCTATTTCTGGCTCTTATGAGGTAGCTGTGTCAGGAAATCAAATAACTATTTTCCGAAATAAGAAATTAGTTCAAAAAGTAGTTAAATTATATAATTCGACTTATGATAGATTGATTGATAACGGTCGGATTTTGGACGAGCGATGGGCTTTTTTAAGCAGAAAGTATAGCTATGAAAGAAGGACTGGAAAATTTTGTGAAATGAAACCTGAACAATTGACCGAATTTCTAGACGATATATATCATCATTTTAAGCAAATGGAATGGTATTTAGAACAGTTAAATTAGCTACGATGGAAATTGATAAAATAAATGCAGAAAAATAACGAAAGCACAACAACTTTAGCCACAAGTTGACAACACCAATAAGTCCTTTAAATTAAGATTATCAAAAGTGTAATATATGAAAGACAACAAAAATTATCCAAAATCTTTTTCACATATTGGAATTACAGTACCAAATATTAACGAAGCCGTAAAATTCTATTCAGAGGTAATGGGTTGGTATGTTATTATGAAACCATCTAAAGTAAAAAAGGAAAAGGATACGGCAATTGGACAAATGTGTATTGACGTTTTTGGAGCCCATTGGGAAGAATTTGAAATTGCTCATTTATCGACCTCAGACGGCATAGGAATTGAGCTATTCTCATTTCCTCATGGAATTAAGGAAGCACCTGAATTTAATCCATTTAATACGGGACTTTTTCATTTTTGTGTACAAGACCCGAATATTGAGGAATTAATCGATAAGATTGTATCCTATGGTGGCAAGCAAAGAATGCCGATCAGGGAGTACTACCCTAATGATAAACCTTTTAAGATGTGTTATGTTCAAGACCCATTCGGAATTGTTTTTGAAATATATACGCACAGCTACGAATTAACCTATTCTTCTGGTGCTTACTCGGAATAAAAACCCAAATGGACGGAAAAAATAAAATTATCAGAACCTGGAAAGGATGGACATCATTGGAAAACGCCACTATTTATGAGAACATGCTTATTAATGAGGTATTTCCTGAAGTGAAAAGGAAGGGTGTTGAGGGCTTAGAGAAAGTCAGTATCTCCACCAGGGAAAAGAATGATGAGATGGAGTTTTTTCTAGTGCTGCAATTTGATTCGTTCGAATCTGTGAAAATGTTTGCAGGTGAACACTATGATATGGCATATATCCCAGATAATGCAAAACGTGTTTTATCGAGATATGATAAGACTGCTCAACATTTTACCTTAAAAGAAGAATTACTATTGAAATAAAAATGCTACCTCCCAAGGCTAAGCCGTTAAGGCGGTAATCGTATGTTGGCAGTATTCTTAATTTATTAACTTTAATCAAAATGGGTACATGGCATGTTTACCGCCACGCCTTTTAACAACCTCCATTCAGACCAATGGCCACAAGAGATATCGTTCTGCTTTGAAAGCAAACAACTAAAAAACTTATCTCAACCAATCAACAATAACGCCCCGCTGGTCGCCGCTATTCTTTAGCCAAAGCGTTCTAAGCGATTAAACCAATGTACAAACCTCAAACTATATATGAAACTTAAATAAATACAGTATGATGTTATAATTTAACTGTCAATCCAAGACCGCCTGTTGCGCCTTGTGTGCTTCCTCCACCAAGTTCCAAATAAATACCCCATTTATCATTCCAAAACCATCTTCCACCTACATGAAGACCAATATCAAAGTCACTTTCCTTGTTACTATTTCCATTGTAAATAGCATAACCAGCACCAGCACCACCATAAACATCCCAAGACTCATCGGTTAACTCCAATAAGTTATCAAAATAGTAATTTGCTTTAACATTTAATGTTAACCAATCCAGATTGAAATTAGTAGATGCGCCAGGGGCAATTGTAACATCTGTATGTACTGGGATTTCGTAATTAGCACCTATAAGGCCAAAATTTAATTCACTTCTAGCTTGACCAAATACATTAGCAGCAAAGCATGTGAACATTAACGCACAGAATAAAGTTGTATTTTTCATAATAGTAGATTGAACTTATTTATCAAAAATATGAAAAATAAAATGTGTTTTTTATAAAATGAAACATTAAATCTGACCTATAAAGGTTTCCAAATAATCACAATACGGTAATAAAAACTATATATTACTATGGTCTAAAATTAATTGCTAGTGCTGACCTCAGTGTTCACCATGCAACTACGTTTAGGTATTGTGTGAAAAAACAAGTTTTTTATTAAAATTCAGGAAACCAACATACGGGCCGAGACCCTAGTGACACTTAAAACACAGTATAAAATGAAAAACCAAAAAATAAAAGTACTACTTATAATGCTCTGTCTAGTTTCCATCCATTCCTTTGGGCAGGAGCAGATAAACTTGGCAGATAAGTTCCAAAATAGTAAAATAAAAGCAGTAAACCGGATACTATCCTTGTATGGAGATGACCCAAGTGCGGTAGAAATGAATGCAGCGGATAACGATGGTTTGGGCATATTGGGAGATATAGCTTTTGACAACGGGATCATTGAGATTGAACTTTTAGGTGAAAACAATCCAGGTAAAAGCTTTATTGGAATAGCCTTTAACATCCAAAATGACAGTACTTATGAAGCCATTTATTTTCGCCCATTCAACTTTGTTGCTGAAAAACAAATCAGAAAAAATCACATGGTTCAATATATTTTTCACCCTGAATTTACTTGGAGAAAACTTAGAGAAGAAAGAACTGGAGACTATGAAGACGAAATTTCAAACCCTCCAAACCCTGATGAATGGTTCAAGGCTATTATCAGAATAAATGATCATACAGTCGACGTGTATACAAACGGAATATCCAAACCTGTTTTAACCATTGATAGGTTAACGTCAACAAAATCAAATAAAATAGGCATTTGGACAGGATTCGGCTCCTCTGGCCGTTTTAGGAATTTGGTTATACGAAAGGAATAGATTACCGCAACCACATGCATAATTAACTCCATAGTTCTGTGCGAACTTGAATAATACCATGAATTTTCCTAAGGGCGGTTTCCTTTCACTACATTAGGTGCGTAAACACGGTGTCACATTTTAAAACCGCTTATTCCCATTCATCTAAACCAAGAATAATATATGAACTTTATCGCGTTAGCTAAATATCTTGCCGTATTAATTCTTGCCACTTTTCTTACCTTCTTCTTCCATGAGATGAGTCATTGGATCGCTTATGAAGTACTAGGCTATAATGCTGGATTTACCATTAATGGAGCTTCAGTTAAAGATGCTTCAATTGAGCTATCTAAAATGCATCGCATAATCACCAGTGCTTCTGGCCCGATATTTACGATTATCCAAGCACTTGTTTTTTACTTTATTTTAAAAAAACACAAAAACATAATGCTTTATCCTTTTCTATTCTTACCATTCATAATGAGATTAGGAGCGCTGTGGGCAAATGTTTTTCAACCCAACGATGAAGGAAGAATTAGTTTAGATTTAGGTTTAAACCTATACACGATTTCAACTATTGTGGTTGCTTTCCTTTTCTTTTTAGTCTTTAAAATTTCAAAAAGGCATAAGTTTTCAATAGCATTTAATGGTATCACATTTATTGTTTCTGTGATACTGCTGTTCAGTCTTGCCTATTTAGATTCAAAATATACATTGAGATTTGTGTAAAAACGAATTCAATTAAAACTTCCAAAGAACAGTTAGCGTCTAACCTATTGTAGTATCTTATCTTAGAATCCTATAGCATACATAGGGTCACTCCTGCCCTAATCTAACCAATGTCTACCCTACTAAATAACTGTTTAGATACCGCTTAAAAGCTCCATGGACGACGGTCTGTTAGCAAAATCCTAGCTATATTTATAAGCAAAGAGAAAACAACCAAAAATTAAGAGACACAACCGAAACACACAGCGCTATGTATACCGCAGCCGTTGTATGTTGCATAACATATAAAATGATTCAATCCTATAAAAAGAAGCCAGTACTTCATGAAAAGTATGATACAATTATTATAGGTTCTGGAATGGGCGGCCTTGCTACTGCTGCAATTTTAGCAAAAGAAGGTCAAAAAGTACTCGTCTTAGAAAAGCATTATACCCCTGGTGGCTTTACGCATGTTTTTAAACGTAAAGGCTACGAATGGGATGTTGGAATACATTATATAGGCGAAATGCAACGCGAAAACAGCCTCCTAAAAAAGCTATTTGATTACATCACCAATGGTGAATTAAAATGGGCAGATATGGGCGATGTGTATGATCGCATCGTTATAGGAGATAAACATTATGATTTTGTAAAAGGCGTTGCAAACTTTAAAAAACAAATGATTGTATACTTTCCAGCGGAAGAACAAGCAATAAACACCTATGTAGATCTAGTTTTTAAAGCGGTAAAAACGAGTAAAAACTATTATATAAGTAAAGGCATTTCCCCGTTATGGAATACCTTGTTTGGCAGGTTTCTTAAAAGACCATTTTACAAATACTCGGATAAAACAACCTACGAGGTTCTAAGGTCATTAACGAGCAACGAAAGGCTAATAAAGGTATTGACTGCCCAGTATGGGGATTATGGTTTACCTCCAAAACAAAGTAGCTTTTCCATGCACGCTTCCGTCGCACGGCATTATTTTGATGGCGGTAGTTTTCCTATTGGAGGATCATCTCAAATTGTACAAAAAGTAGACCCTATAATTGCCGCTTCTGGCGGAACCGTTTTAATAAGTGCAGAAGTAGCAGAAGTACGTATCGAAAATAATACGGCTGTAGGTGTACGTATGAAAGATGGAACATTATTTAGTGCAACAAACATTGTTAGCAATGCTGGAATAATGACTACGTATAACCAGTTATTACCATTAAAAACAATAGAGAAACACGGATTAAAGAAACAATTACAAAAGGTGAAACGATCTGTGTCACATGCAAGTTTATATATTGGTTTAAAAGGAACACCAGAAGAACTTGGCATTCCAAAAACCAATTATTGGGTTTACCCTAAAGATGGGGATCATGACACCTGCATTACCAACTATTTAGAAGATATATCGAAACCATTTCCATTAGTCTACCTTTCTTTTCCATCTGCAAAGGATCCAGACTGGTCCAATCGCTATCCTGATAAAAGTACTATTGATGTTATTACATTGCTCCCCTATGAAACATTTGAAAAATGGGAAGGTACACCGTGGAAAAAAAGAGGTGAAGATTATGAGGTTAAAAAAGAAGAAATTGCCCAGCGTTTATTGAAAGAAGTTTATAAACAATTACCGCAAGTAGAAGGAAAAGTAACGTGTTACGAATTATCTACACCACTAACAACCCAACATTTTGTGAATTATGGTAAAGGGGAAATTTATGGATTAGACCACAGTCCCTCTAGATTTAGACAATCCTTTTTAAAACCGAAAACACCCATTAAAAATTTTTACTTAACAGGGCAAGATATTGTAACGGCTGGCGTGGGAGGAGCACTTTTCTCAGGCATATTAACCGCAATGGCCATTACAGGGAAAAACGTGCTGAAAAAGTTGTATATATAAGGCCAAAACAAAAAAACGCATGCTACCATACCCTGTATCATGTATGAAAGAATATTTTCCTGGATTTGTTATTCCAGCACCAAGGTGCAGTCTCAGCTGGACTTCACTTGTTTAAACCAATAATCCCTATAAAATGAACCTTAACATCTTTGGCGCTAATAAGCTCGTACTGTTTGTACTCGTTGCATTTTTCATGGGGCTGAATGCTTCTTGTGATTCTCGCAATAATTCTAATTCATTTGATTACGGTACTAAGAATGATTCAGCAAGATTCTATTATTTAAAGGGATTTCATGAAATTTTAGATAATGGAAGATGGACCGAATCCGAAAAATCTTATCGTAAAGCTCTGGAATTTGACCCTGATTACCGCCTTGGGAAGAGTTTGGTTGGTCGCATTACAACAGACTTAGACGAGCGAGAAGCCTTACTTGAGGAACTCCAGAAGAACAAGGGTAAAGCCAATGAGGATGAAAAATTAGTATTAGAGGTATATCTATTGAGTATGGAAGCCTATAACAACAGAGACAAAGGGATTAAAGCAACAGCTGAACGTGCAGCGAAAAGAAAACAAATTGCAGAATCCAACTTTAGGAAATTCGTTCATAACTATCCGAATGATACGTATATTAAGGCTGAATATATTGAATGGTTACATTTTAATCATGGCCCTAGGGCAGCATTAGACTCTTTAAAAAAATTGGCGACCAAAGAACAAATGAAATTAGGTTTTTACATTAGCTATGCTGCAAGCTTAGCATTGGAGTTAGATAAGGTTGAAGAGGCTATTACTCTTTCTAAGACCTTACAGCCATTGATGATAGACTCTACTTACACTAGTTACCTGAAACTCAAAGCTGAAATTTATATGGCTCAAGATAGTTTGCAAAAAGCGAAACACTACATTGACCAAGTAGTAAAAATAGACCCCAAACATATCATTGCCCTTGGATTGCAGTCTGACATTACTGCTAAATTGAAAAATAAATAGCGAAAGCATAACAATGGCACTATGTCCAATTGGAGCGGTTTACCACCCCGATACATAGCCCGGACAGTAGTCACAAGCTGATGCCCCAATGGAAATAAAAACTTTAGATGGTGTAGGAATAAAAGAAATTACGAAGGTTTTTAATGACTCTTTTACTGACTATTTTGTTCCTTTTGAACTAACAGAAGCACAACTTTCTTCAAAAATGCGGATAGACAAAACTGACCTCAGCCTATCCGTCGGTGCTTTTGAAAATAGAAAATTGATTGCGTTTATTTTACACGGATTGGATACCATTCATATGCAAAAAGTAATCTATAACGGAGTAACCGGAGTTATTCCCGAGAAACGAGGCTTGGGGTTAACAAAGAAAATGTATCATTTTATCTTGCCTCTTTTAGCAAAAAAAAGAATAAACAAACTGGTGCTTGAAGTCATTAGTGAAAATATTCAAGCACTAAAGTCTTATGATACAGCTGGCTTTAAAGTTAAAAGAACGCTGAGGTGCTATAAAGGAGAAGTTGACATTACAAACACAAATAGTACTATAAAAATTAAGGGACTTCAGCAGTGCAACTGGGAACTCATGGAATCCTTTTGGGATATCTACCCTACCTGGCAAAATTCAAAAAGCGTTGTCAACGAACTAAAACATAAGAATATAGCACTGGGTGCTTACTTTCAAAATCAGTTAGTGGGTTATGTGATTTACAATCCAACAAACAAACGCATACAACAAATAGCGGTAGACATAGATTTTAGAAAAAAGAGAATAGCTTCTTCTTTACTCTTCCAATTAAAAGAAAGCTATGGTCCTTCATTTTCGATTATCAATGTCGACAAAAAATCGAAGGTTACACATGCCTTTTTTCATAATATTGGCCTCGAAACTACTTTAGAGCAATTAGAAATGGAATTAGAATTGGGTAAAAAGGACAGCTAGGATTAACGCTAACAAGTTCGTCTAAGCGAATAAAGTAAAAGCTATTACATTTAGTACGCTAAACGCTGTTTGTAAACCAATAGATTACAAACCTGAAGATATATTGCACTTTACAAAGGAAGGTTAAATAGCACATCAGCAAACAACAATCCATTATGAACTCAAGCACTACCAAGTGGAACCCTAAACTTTACAATGACAAACACGCCTTCGTTTATGATTACGGTGAGCAGTTGATAGCCTTGTTAAATCCAAAAAAGCATGAACGAATTTTGGACTTAGGCTGTGGCTCTGGTCAATTGACTTTTAAAATCAATGCTTTGGCAAAGGAAGCGGTGGGTATCGACAAATCACCTGAAATGATTGCTGATGCTAAAATGAAATTCAAAAACATAGCCTTTCATGTTGGAGATGCAGAGGATTTTAGTTTTGACGATAAGTTCGATTCCATATTTTCCAACGCCACACTACATTGGATTAAAAACCAAAAGAAGGCGATAAAATGTATGTCAGAAAATTTAGTTGACGGCGGAAAACTGGTTCTCGAATTCGGCGGTAAAGGAAATATTCAGACAATTATCACGCAATTAAGACTTGAATTGGCAGAAAGGGGATATCTAGAGCAGTCTAATTTGGATGTGTGGTATTTTCCAACCATTGGTGAATATTGCACAGCACTGGAATCTTCAGATTTTAGGGTCGTATCTGCAGAGCACTATGACCGCCCTACAGAACTTGCCGACGAAAACACAGGAATCAAAGATTGGCTTTCCATGTTTGCAGCGCATTTTTTTGAAAATATAGCAATAAGAGATGTTGAAAATATAAAAACCAAAGTTCAGGAAAATGTAAAAGAAACATGTTTGATTCATGGAAAATGGTATGCCGATTATAAAAGAATAAGGGTTGTAGCTGTAAAGGAAAACCTTAGCTGATTACTACAAAAAACATATTGGGACTTGGAACCCTGAAACCAGTACTAGAGGGGAATTGAAAAGTGTTGCGTTGTTTGATTCTGAAAATGACCCGAACGAAACGATGAACATTGCCAAAGAACAAGAACTTAAGGAAGTAATCACAGGCTTATCAAAAAAACTCGCTAGCGGTTGACAAAAAGCAACACCGAGCACGCTTGAATAAATTATCACTATTTTTAAATGTATAGTTATTCTTTTACTAAAACCTTAGGAACATACCAAAAGTAAACAACAACCATTAAGCTACCTCATCTTTTAAACCGAACAAATACGCCAACATAATGCGATTCATCACTCTAGTAACTTTTGTATTTTTTCACATAAACGCTATATATGGCCAAACCTCGTTAAAAGAAATAAATTTAGAACAAGGGAAATACCATGTCGGTTTTAAGCATTATCTAAAGGTTGATAGTACAAGAAACTATCAAGTTCACAACGAGTTTAACAACCAGTTGGTAAAAAGACCAATCCCTATTAGTATCTGGTATCCGGCGGATACTAGAAATGATAGTACCAAACGAATGACGGTTTTGGATTATTTAGAGATCTTAAAAGAGGAAGAAGAATGGAAAAACCTACCTAACGAGTTTTTGCTGGACTGGTTTCCTTACCTATGGAATACACCTGAAAATAAAGCACATCTGTCAGAAGACGTGAACGCTTTCTACAATAGTAACGTTATAGAAGGGAAATTTCCTGTTCTAGTTTATGCGCCAAGTTATCAAGCCTCTTCGATAGAAAATTTCGCGTTATTCGAATATTTAGCCAGTTCTGGTTTTATGGTGATTTCCAGTCCATCTAGAGGAACGGAAACCAGGTGGTTAGATGGTGGAACTACAAAAGATATGGAAACGCAATCCAGAGATATTGAATTTCTTATCAAGGAAGTTCATACCTATAGCAATGCCAACCTGAGCAAGTTAGCGCTTATGGGTTTTAGTTTTGGTGGGATGTCCAATGCCATTACCGTTATGAAAAACGATAACATACGTGCGCTGGTAAGCTTGGACGGAACCGAGAGGTACAACTATAGTGTCCTAGAAAACTCTCCGTACTTTAACTTAGATAGATTTACTATTCCCTACATCCATTTTGCTCAAAAGGATATTCCAGAAGAAGTACTTACTGCTGATAAAGTTCCTGCAGAATTGAATTACACATTCCAACTCTACGATTCTTTAACATACAGCGATGTCTACAGTTATAAATTCCACGACCTAACACATTCCTATTTTAGTTCCTTTGGTGTTTTATTCGGGAATAGGGATAAAAGACAAGACAAGAGTGATGCTAAAATTATGACAGCCTATAAACTACTTTCTGAACACACCTTACAGTTCTTAAATGCTACATTGAAAAACGACGAGAATGCCAAGGAATTCATTGAAAATAGCCCCGATAAAAATGGTATTTCCGAAACCCTTGTTTCGAAAAAAATGAAAAAATTACGTGCAACAGCTTTCGATTATAAAGATTTCAATGATTTAGCCCTTCAACAGGAGTATCGCGATTTAATTCCATTGTACATAAAAACAGTAGCAAAACATCCAAAGCTTGAACTTAAAGAAGGTATGTTAAATATGCTAGGTTTCCGAATGGCAGTTGATCCTTCCATGAAGGAAGAAGGTATTAATGTGTTATTATTGGCCTTGCATATCTACCCGACATCGGCAAATTTATATGACAGTTTAGCCGAAGCTTATCTGTACAAGAAAAATGTTATAGATGCTATTTTCAATTTCAAGAAGTCATTGGAATTGAATCCAGAAAATCAGAATGCCAAGGATAAACTCAAACAGTTGGAGAAATAAGGCCATTTGTTGAAAAACATAGGCTGGTTTAAGCGTATGCCAAAGTCATCATATTCGTTACGATACCGCTGATTTTATGATTTGGGATTTGAAAAATTTAAAGCAAAATATGTAAATTTAACTGGCAGCTATTCAAAATTGTAGTGCCTTTCCCCCACCCTACATTTGTTATATAAAACGGAATGCTACGTTAGCATCACGAGCTACCCAAGGATAAAATTATTTAAATGACCAATAGGCAATTGGATAACCCTATTATTTTATGCCGTATTATTCGAATGCGAAAGCTTTTCCACCAATGGCAAAACAACAAAATTTTATGATGATTAAACTAGACCGACATGCAATATGAATCAAAAAATGCTATTGAATATATAGAAAATCTAGAAAATGATTGGAGAAAAGAGAAGCTAGAAGAAGTGCGAAATATGATCAAATCAAATGGTCCTGATTTAAAAGAGGGTATAGAATATAAAATGCTAAGTTATCATATGGGTGATAAGCCTATATTTCATTTGAATGCACAAAAAGCCTATGTGAGTTTATATGTAGGTAGTATTACTAAAGTGGCAAATTCAGAAACCCTATTAAAAGAGTTCGATGTGGGAAAAGGATGTATTCGCATTAAAAAAAACACCCACTTACCTGAAACCAAACTCAACGAATTTATTACGATGACCATACGCATATGGAAACAAGGAGGAAATACTGATTGTTGAAAAATACATGGCAATAATACAAGAACACCGTAGGGCTTGAGTACTATTAAAAGAATTGAGCAACCGCCAAATGAACAAACTGCACGTTCATCTAAATTTGGATTAAAAATAAAGCAGTGGTATTTCCTACCAACCAAACGCTGAACATAAACGACACAGGGCAAAAGACTTGTCTTAGTTATTACTGGGGCCGTTGTTGCCCATAATTTTGGAACAATCCTTGTGGCTACGGATGAACATTATACAATGAAAATGAATAAACTACAATTTCTGTTTTTACTATTGAGTAGTCTTGGTGCGATTTCATATGCACAACTACCGACTACCATTCACCCCGATACGTTAGAACTAAGAATAAACAAAGTGGAAAACAGTTTGAGTCCATTAGTTCTAAATAAAGGAGAATCGCTTTGGAACCTAGAAGCACAAATGAAGAAATATAGTGTTTCTGGGCTTAGCCTCGCAGTCATTAACGATTATCAGATAGAATGGGCCAAAGGATACGGATCAACTAGCAATCCCGAAAACCTTGAGGTAAGCAAGCAAACGGTGTTTCAAGCGGCTTCTATTAGTAAATTTGTGAATGCCGTTGCACTACTGAAACTAAAAGAACGAGGCACCATTAGCTTTGACGAGGATATCAATAGACTTTTGACTTCTTGGAAATTTTCATATGACCAAAACATTAGTGAAGAGCCAATAACCCTACGTCACTTACTTAGTCATACGGCAGGATTATCCACCCACGGATTCGAGGGCTATTTAAATTCAAAAAAACTACCAACGATAGTTCAAACCTTGAACGGTGAAAAACCAGCAAATTCAAAAAGAGTACAACCCTTAGTCCCACCTAACAACACGTTCAAATACTCAGGTGGAGGGACTACTATTTCTCAGCTCATTCTAATGGACAATTCAGATGCTTCTTATGAAAATTTTCTAGAGCTCCAAGTGTTTCAACCATTAGGAATGAATAATTCATTTTACGCTATAGAATTCGAAAAGTATCCCAAGCACATGGCTTTTGGACATTCGAAAAAAGGCGTAACATTAAGAAATAACTATAACCTATATCCTGAATCTGCAGCGGCAGGATTATGGACTAATCCAACAGATCTGTCTAAATTGATTGTTGATATTCAAAAAAGCTTAGCAGAAAAGAAGGGTATAACACTCACAAAAGCATCTTGTGAAGAAATGATTACGCCCGTTTTGCAAAACGAAATTTCCGCATTGGGTTTATTCGTAGAAGACCAGAATGGAACCAAATATGTACAGCATTCAGGTTCCAATAGGGGTTTCAGAGCTAAATTATATTTCGGTACCACAAACGGTAAAGGGGTTGTTATTATGGTAAATGGCACAAACACAAAAATTATTGAAGAACTACTAAGAAGTGTTGCTGCTGTATATAGCTGGTCTGGTTTTAAAAAACTACAATCCTCAATTCAATCCAAACCAACAGAATCCGATTTAAGGACCTATTTAGGAACTTACGTCTCAAATACTAGAAACGTAATTGTTAGCTTAAAAAAAGGAAACCTAGTCATCACCGAAAAAGGAAAATGGAGTTCAAGTTTAACTTTCTTAGGTAATGCCAAATTTGTCGCAAATGATATTCAACCACAAGCGGTATTAGCGTTTATAAACGATAGCGATAGTATTCTTGAAAAACTAATAGTTCAACAGGGCAAAACTACTTTGGAATGGATTAAAACAGAATAAAAAGAAGGCAAGCAGCAAAAGAACGTGATGATTGCGAAAGTATTCTGAACTTGTACCGACCAAATTGTAACACCTAACAAAAATCAATGAATCTTCAGAAAATTACATTTCAGAACAAGGAAGGCGAAACACTAGTAGGTCGCTTAGAAATGCCTGCTGACAGACATCCACATAATTATGCGATTTTTGCACATTGCTTTACCTGTAACAAAAACCTATTAGCAGTAAAGAATATCTCTAGGGCCTTAACTGCAAGTGGTTTCGCGGTATTACGTTTTGATTTTACTGGCCTTGGTGAAAGCGAAGGAGATTTTGAGGACACCAATTTTTCCGGTAACGTTTCAGACTTAGTTGCTGCTGCTCGTTTTTTAGAACAGTCCTACGAAGCACCAACATTGTTAGTGGGTCACTCCCTTGGTGGCGCAGCCGTTATTTTTGCAGCAGCAAAAATAGCATCTATACGTGCAGTAGCAACCATTGGTGCACCGTCAAACCCTATTCACGTAAAGCATTTATTCAAAAGTACTATCCCAGAAATTGAAGCAAGCGGAAAGGCAGTAGTTAATTTGAGCGGCAGGGATTTTACAATAAAAAAGCAATTTTTAGACGATTTAGATTCCAACTCCTTAATGACCATAGTTAAGGAATTGCGAAAAGCAATTTTAATCTTACACTCACCCCAGGACGATACGGTTGGTATTAAAAATGCGGAAGAAATTTATGTAGCGGCCCATCATCCCAAAAGCTTCGTATCCTTAGACGGGGCAGACCACCTTCTAACGAGAAAAGAAGATTCCCAATACGTAGGAGCACTAATTGCCAGATGGTCAAAACGGTACGTTAGTCTTACTAAAAATAAAGTACTAACCACCAAACACCAAGTAGTGGCAAGTTTAGATGCCTCGGATGGGTTTACGACGGCTATGAAAGTAGGTAATCATTTTATGACCGCAGATGAACCTGTGGCGTTTGGCGGAAATGATTACGGTCCATCACCTTATGAACTAGTATCGGCAGGGCTTTCCGCATGTACGGTAATGACGCTTCAAATGTATGCCAAACGAAAAAACTGGGCATTGGAAAATGTTCAAGTCCATACGTCCTATGATAAATCCCATGCAAAAGATTGCGAAGCATGTGAAACAGATAGCGCCAAATTGGATACCTTTTATAGAGAAATCACAATTTCAGGAGCTTTGGATGAAAAACAAAAATTACGTTTGTTGCAAATTGCAGATAAATGTCCCGTGCATAAAACCCTGCACAGCAATGTACAGGTCATAACGAAACTACTAGCGTAATAGTGAAAAGTCCGGTTTTTGATATTGCAATTACGAAAAGTAATTACACTTTACTCCTACCTGACAACATCGTAGTACCGTTCTTGAAGAATAATCAGAAGCGGGTAAAAGCAATAGCTTCCTTTAAAGATAAGGCAATTACGTTTTATGGTGCCATTCAAAAACGAGGGGACCATCATTATATGATGTTCGGAAAACGCTATCAAAAAGAACTAGGTGTTTTTCCATACGATTATTTTAAACTTCAATTTTTTAAAGACACCTCCAAATATGGGGTAGACATGCCCGAAGAACTA
>CBDUKC010000026.1:0-18197 GCA_965367705.1 uncultured Maribacter sp.
ATGTAAAGTGCATCTTTAATAATATAATAAATTTAAAAAAAGAGAAAATGATTTTAAAAACGATTAAATCACGAATATTAGCTATAAGAGAAGAATTAAAAGATGAAGAAAATGCTGTAAAGGCCAAAGACAATTGGTACATAGCTAATCATACCTATGAAGATGAGGTTAATTTCTATGAAAAAGTGCCTAGCCAGATAGCGTCTAGTGATGATGTTGACGATAAATTATATAGCGTTGCTTTGGTTAAGTATAATAGAGCACTCTTCTCTTCTTTAGATTGGAAGCCTGATCAAATTCAAATATTAGGATAGAATCAATAATGAACCCTTAAATTAATTTTTAAGGGTTTTTCATTTTAACTTGAGTTCTAAAAAGCCTCTCCATCTCCTCACTCACCCTCTTCTGGACAACTTTACCATAATACTCCTGTGTGATCGTCATACTGGAGTGCCCAAGAAGTTCACTCACTATCTCCATAGGTACGTCATTATAGAGCAACACAGTAGACGCAAAAGTCTTTCTAGCTGTATGGTGGGTAATTCGTTTATTAATTCCAACGATACTTCCTATCTCTTTCAAATATGAATTGATTTTTTGATTGCTAATTCTAGGAAGAACAAAATCACCCTCTAAGCCCTTGTATTTATCAATAATAGAGTTCGCCCTCGGCAATAATGGAACTGAGATTCCTTTACTAGTTTTCTCTCTTTTCATTTGTATCCATTCATTTCTATCAAACCCCTTAACTACGTGTTCTTTTTTAAGGTTTGCCATTTCATGGTAAGCCAATCCTGAATAGCAACAAAAGATAAAAAGGTCTTTGACCAATTGAAGTCTAGGCTGAATGAAATGGTGTTCCTCAAGCATGTTTAATTCATCAGTAGAAAGGAATATCACTTCTTTCCTGACCCGACCAGGCTTGTGAAATACAAATGGGTCATTTTCTAAATATCCCTCACCTACAGCCTCTTTAATGGACTTCCTGAAGCGTTGAATTCCCTTGTTTATGGTAATTTGCTTTTGATTCTTGACTGTTTTTAGATAGTACTCAAAATCATCTAAAAATGATTGGCCCAACTTGTTCAAAGGGTAGTCATTCTTACCATACTTAGATTTGATGAATGCAATTACATCATTACACACATATTCCGATTTCTTCCAAGTTGATAGTTTAAGATCTTTACCAATCAGCTTGGATTGTTTAATTAGAAATTTCTCGAAATAGGAAACTACCTTTTCTTCTTTCTTTTCCGTTTTACCGAGATACTTCGAAAAGATTTCAGCAACCCCAAAGGCACCTTCCATCATCTGCAGTTGTAAATAAACTTTCCTAATATTAGCTGATATGATTTCCAATTGTAAATTGATTTGTTGATTAGACGTAGACTTAGAATTGGCTTTTTGCTTTTTGGCATACCATTCTAGTGGAGTAATAAATTCACCCGTTGAGAATTGTTTTCTCTTTTCCAAATACGTGATTCTACAATAGATTGGACAGGTTCCTTGTTTGTTAGTTTTATCCTTTTTTAACAAGAACAAGACTGATAAATTTTTTTGATTCATAACCAATTGGTTTTAATGTTAAACAATTGGCATGCAATTCGGAAAGTGGGGTACCTGAGATTTTGAATGGGGTACCTAATGGGGTACCTAATTCCAAGTAATAAGTTGACAAGTTGACTTTTTGCCGGAAAGTGCAGTTAATGCATATAATGTGGGTATTCCCCCGCATCTATTAACTAAAAACAGAAAATCCAACCTAAATAAATAGATTGGATTTTTGTATTCTGCTCCCCCTCTTGGGCTCGAACCAAGGACCCTCTGATTAACAGTCAGATGCTCTAACCAACTGAGCTAAGGAGGAAAATAACCCGCTTTAATCACTCAAAGCGGGTGCAAATATAATCGTTTTTTCAAATACGCCAAACAATTAAAAGCCATTTTCTATTTAAATAGCCATTTATAAACATCATTGCCATTTGCGAACAATAATAAGGCAATCAATAAGAAGAATCCTATCATTTGTGCATTCTCCAAAAATTTATCACTAGGCTTTCTTCCGGTAATCATTTCGTAGAGTAAAAAGGTAACATGACCCCCATCTAAAGCTGGTATCGGAAGAATATTCATAAAGGCAAGAATGATGGAAATAAATGCCGTGGCGCTCCAAAAGCCAGGCCAGTCCCAGGTATCCGGGAACAAACCGCCAATAGCAGCAAAGCCCCCTACGCCTTTGTAGGCGCCGGTAGAAGGATTAAAAATCTTCTTCATCTGCCCCACATAGTTGCTAAGCGTAGAAACGCCCTTATCTATACCTGCGGGAATCGCTTCTAAAAAAGAATACTTCACTTTTTCTATCTTAAGCAGTCCCTTTTCTTGCATGGCATCCAAACTTAGCATGCCTGGCCTAACGCCTATGGTTGCCGTATCGCTGATTATTACAGGAATCTGCATGCGAGTAACGCCATCCCGTACAATCGTTACATCTACTTTTTGAGATTTGTAATTTTCAAGAATCGCCTTGGCCTCATCAAAATAGGCAATGGGCGTACCTCCAATGGCTACGACCTCATCTTCGGGCAAGAGCCCCGCATCCTTGTTTTCAGAATCGGGAGATACCTCTCCAATGACAAAGGGAAACCTGTAGGATATAAATCTGATCCTATCCTCGTCCTCTATAAGCGTTGCAATAAAATCTACCGGTATTTCCTGTTCAAACGTGCGGCCATCCCTACGCACGGTCATTGTGTTGCCCGTTACCAGTTCTGGAAGAATCTCCCCGAATTTTTTTATCTTCTTCCCATCGACCGCTACAATCAAATCCCCTGTCTGTACGCCTAATTTATCCCCTATGTTCTTTTCAGTTACCCAAAAACCATCTTTTAGACTATCTGCCGTCATATACTGATCCCCGTAGGACCAAGCCATACCAATATAAATAAGCACGGCAAGGATAAAGTTTACCGTTACCCCGCCCAACATAATGATCAAACGTTGCCAGGCCGGCTTGCTTCGAAACTCCCACTCCTTAGGCTCCTCCTTCATGGCTTCAGTATCCATGCTTTCGTCTATCATCCCTGATATTTTCACATAGCCGCCCAGTGGTAACCAGCCGATACCGTACTCTGTTCCGCCAATTTTCTTCTTAAACAGGGCGAATTTTACATCAAAAAAGAGGTAGAACTTCTCTACCCTTGTTTTAAATAGCTTTGCCGGTATAAAATGTCCTAGCTCGTGCAGCACAATCAACAGGGAAAGGCTTAAAAAGAATTGTATGATTTTTATAAAAATGGGATCCATTCGTTCTTCGTCAAAATTAAAATCGAACAAAAGTACATTTTTACGACCGCTTAAAAAAAGAAACGGATAGGCGTTATATTATTTTAAGAATAATTTGGCAGCAATTGCCACGGCCGCCCTTGAAAGAATCCACTGCCTGCCGTACCTTTGCAACAAAAAAAGATGCGCACCTTTTTAAAACAGTTCAAATTATTGGGGTTGGTACTTTTAGGTATCTCTTCGGTTATTATCTACCTGTTCTACAATGCGCTACAACCACAAAAAACATTAAAAGTATATGCTCCCGCTATGGTGAACGAAGCCTTAGTCGCAGAAGAGATACAGCATGTGCGCAAATACCACACGATAGCCGATTTTTCCCTGACCAACCAAAATGGGGAAACAGTTACCCAAGCCGACTATGCGGATAAAATTTACGTTGCCGACTTCTTTTTTACCACCTGCCCTACCATTTGCCCCATCATGACCAAAAACATGGTAAGCCTGCAAGAGAAAATCTTGGACGACCCTGAGGTGCTTCTGCTCTCCCATTCGGTTACACCACAAATAGATTCTGTTGCCCAATTAAAGAAATATGCCCTGGAAAAAGGCGTTGTAGATGCAAAATGGAACTTGGTAACCGGTGATAAAAAAGACATCTACGAACTCGCCAGAAAATCCTATCTAGCGGTTAAAACAGACGGTGACGGCGGACCGTTTGATATGATCCATACCGAGAATTTTATACTAGTAGACAAGGAAAAACGGATTCGAGGGTTTTACGATGGCACACAGGAGGCGGATATAGAAAAACTATTGGAAGATATTAAGGTCTTGAAAGAAACCTACGCAAAGTAGTTTTGTAAACCTTCTGTGTACCAGGTGATCCACTACCAGAAATTCCCCTGTTTTTTTAAATTTTACCCAATAGCTTTAAAATTTTTCTCGTATTTTTGACCTTACTTAAAATCAATCTAAATAAAAATTGGAGTTTACCGTAGCACATCTTAAACGTGGACAGCGGGGAATTATAAAAGAATTCTCAGGTGATTTTATTCCCATAAAGTTATTGGAACTAGGATGTTTGCCCGGTAATGAAATAGAACTGGTACAAGTTGCACCACTAAACGACCCCATCTATATTAACGTTAACGGTTCGCATATTGCCATTAGGCGAGAAATGGCCTTGAACATTGCCTTAGAACTTATAGACGAAACCCTGGTCCCATGAGCAAACAGATCAACGTAGCGCTGATAGGCAACCCCAACACTGGAAAAACATCGGTCTTTAACCAACTTACAGGACTCAACCAAAAAGTAGGGAACTACCCGGGGATTACCGTTGAAAAAAAGGAAGGCATCTGCAAACTCCCAAGAGGGGTAAAAGCACATATACTGGATCTACCGGGAACCTATAGCCTTAACACGACGTCTTTGGACGAAAGTGTTGCCGTTGAGTTGCTGCTGAACAAAAACGATAAGGACCACCCTGATGTAGCCTTGGTCATCACCGACGTGGAAAACCTCAAACGGAACTTACTACTCTTTACCCAAATAAAAGACTTAAAGATACCTGCCATTCTTGTAATCAACATGGCCGATAGGATGTCGCGCAAAGGAATAAGTATCGACATTAGCCTGCTGGAAGAAAAATTACAATCAAGAATAGCCTTGGTAAGTACCCGAAAGGGCACTGGGATTGATCAGTTAAAACAACTGATTGCGGAGTACAAGACCCTGTCCAAAAAACCCAATATAGACATTAGCGTTATAGCGCCGGACTACTTCCAAAACCTAAGAAACACATTTCCCAAAGAGGACTTGTACAAACTTTGGTTGGTGATCACACAGGACGTTAATTTTATGCCTGTTGAAAAGAAACTCATACAGGATACCTCTGCCTTTAGCACCAAATCAAAATCGGAGCTAAAACGCCTGCAACAAAAAGAAACAATCTTAAGGTACCAGTTTATTAATGGCATCCTGAAGGAAACCTATAAAGTAGACCTGAACGCTGCCAAAGGTTTTAGGGCTTCTCTGGATAAAATATTGACCCATAGAATTTTAGGCTACCTTATTTTCTTCCTGATACTGCTTACTATTTTCCAGGCCATCTATGGTTGGAGCGAATACCCAATGGACATGATCGACAGCTTCTTTGCGTCGGCCACAGAATGGGTAAAGCAGACCCTGCCATCTGGTTTGTTTACAGATTTGATTGCAGAGGGAATACTTTCCGGTATTGGCGGCATTGTCATCTTTATACCGCAAATTGCATTTCTCTTCCTGTTCATTGCATTGTTGGAAGAATCCGGATACATGAGCCGCGTTGTTTTTCTTATGGATCGCGTGATGCGTCCTTTTGGACTGAGCGGTAAAAGTGTGGTGCCTCTTATTTCGGGTACCGCATGTGCTATTCCCGCAGTCATGGCAACACGGACCATAGAAAATTGGAAAGAGCGCCTCATCACCATTCTGGTTACCCCTTTTACCACTTGTGCAGCCCGTCTTCCGGTATACCTTATCATCATTGCCCTCGTAATTCCGGAGGGGACGTTTTTAGGATTGAGCTATAAGGCACTGACCCTTATGCTGCTCTACTTAATCGGCTTTGGTACCGCAATACTATCGGCCGTCATCCTGAACAAAATATTAAAGATAAAAAGTAGGTCTTTCTTTGTAGTAGAAATGCCCAGCTATAAACTACCGCTTTTAAAGAACGTAGGCTATACCGTATTGGAAAAGACCAAAAGCTTTGTTTTTGGTGCTGGTAAAATCATACTCGCCATATCCATCGTACTATGGTTCTTAGGGTCTAACGGTTTCTCAGATGATTTTAAAAATGCAGACAATATTGTGACACAGCGTGTTGCCGCAGATGGATTAAGCCCGGATAGCAACACCTACGTCCAAAATAAACTAGAAGCCTATACCAAAGCGTTCATCATCACGGGTTCTGCATCGGAAAACACTTTAAGCGATTCGCTTGCCTTAAAAAAGATAGAACTAGAAGAACGGGCACTGAACCAAGAAATAGCAAGTTACAAGTTGGAACATTCCTATATGGGTTATATGGGCAAAGGCATCGAACCTATTGTACGCCCCTTGGGTTACGACTGGAAAATTGGGATCGCCGTATTGACTTCCTTTGCCGCTAGAGAAGTATTTGTTGGGACCTTAGCCACGATTTACAGCGTTGGAAGCGACGAAGAAGAAACGATAAAGTACCGCATGGCGGCAGAAATTAACCCGATTACCCAAAAACCATTGTTCAATTTAGCATCTGGGATATCACTCTTATTATTCTATGCCTTTGCCATGCAGTGTATGAGCACCTTGGCTGTTGTAAAACGCGAAACCAATTCTTGGAAATGGCCAGCTGGCCAGTTAGTAATTATGAGTATTTTCGCCTATATCGTAGCCTTAATCGCCTATCAATTATTAAAATAAAACCATGGAGATACTACAACAGGTTTTGGTTTACGTTACGGTTATCTTAGCTGCCGGTTATCTGGTGAATAAATTCCTGCTTCCCAAATCGCTTTTCAGCAAGAAAAAATCCAGCAGCAAAAGTTGTGGGCAGGACGATTGTGGCTGTCACTAAACTCCAATTACACCCTATCCTAAACCTTCTTTTTTATTCTGTAACAGTTTTCCTTTTTAATCGTCTTACACTTTTAAAACGCTTTGTTTACGTTAAATAAAGGATAAATACCTCCTAAAGAAATCTAAAACATACCGATCTTTTGGCAAGCTATTTGTTAGTTTGAAAACTGTTAATAACCATCCATGAATAAAACACTCAGCTACCTTACCCTTATCTTCTGTGCCCTCCTGTCCTTTTCGAGCATAGCACAGAGCCTTAGCTCTAAAATACTGGACAGCGTTACAAAAAAACCAATTCCCTATGCTACGGTGCTCATAAAGAAAAAAGGGGTTATTACAAACGAGGAGGGACAGTTCACCTTTCTGATGGATGAATCGATACAGACGACCGACTCCTTGCATATATCCAGCATCGGCTATGAATCCCTAGACAAACCAATTAGCGAGTTTACCGAAAAGGTAATTTACCTAAGCCCAAAGGCCATAGAACTAAGGGAGGTTATTGTATCGAACAAGAATTACACCGCAGAAGAAATTGTAGAGATGGCACAGGAAAACCTGGAAAAGAATTACAGGAATGAACTTGCTAAAAAACGTTTATTCCTTAGGCAATCCGATGATAACAGGATTCTAAAAACAGATTATACCATAAAAGAATCGACCATAGACGCCTTAAATAAATCATTTTTGGACAGCGTGATAAGCACGGTTCCAAAAAGTGATAGCTACTACTCGGAAATGTTGGGTGATTTCTACGGCAACCAAGAAGAAGGGCAACAAAAACTAAGCATAATCAAAGCATCCAAACTGTTTGATAAAAGCAGGGAACTAGATTATGACCTACTAGAAGAACGCTTTAACGATATCATCAAAAAAAATGTAAAGACCGACTCTTATTTCAAAGTGAAATCTGGTCTCATAGGAACAAAAGTTGAAGCGGAAGATATCTATTATGAAGATGAAGCTACCATTGATACGACAGACGTAGCCGCAGTAAACAAACAATTGGAAGAAGCTAAAAAGAAAAAAGAAAAGCAGAAAGAAAATTACGCTAAATGGAAACGCTCCAGCCTTACTGACCTGTATAACACGCTTCCGATTTTTGAAGATACCGACTATAACATACTGTGGAAGCCGAACCGTTACCACCTTACCTTAGAAGATTTTACCTACATAGGCGATAAAGCCTTATATGTTATTTCCTTTACGCCAAAACGCTCTGAAGATTACGAAGGCAAGCTATATATAGATGCAGATGATTTTGCCTTGGTGAAGATGGATTTTAAAAATGTAAAATCCTTAAAGACCTTTAAGCTATTAGGAATCTCATATAATGTGTATCTTAAAGAAGGTAGTATATTGTTCAACAAGGCCAACGATGGTCTATATGACTTAAAATACCTAAATGTACTATCCGCTGAGCGTTTTGGATTTAGACGACCGGTGCAGATCATTGAAAAAAACAAAAACGTAAAAGGCAGAAGAAAACAGAACGAGTTACACCTTAAAATAGATGCAGCCTTCGGTGCCCGAAACCGATCTGAAATTGTGGTCTTTGATGTAGAACCGATTAACAAGGAAACCTTTACGACCTTCACCGAAAATAACGAAGTGCTTCCGACCTACATGGCCAACTACGACCCTGAGTTCTGGAAAGGCTATACCATCATGGAGCCCAATACGGCTATCAGACAATTTACATCAGAAGTGAGTTCGGCAGAATAGGAATATAATAGGCTAGTGGTTTTTAAACCAAATTCTTAATAAAGGAATACAATAGCATGGCCCAACCCGAAACTAAGAAAAGGCCGCCCAAGGGAGTAATTGGACCTAAAAATTTCCACTTACTTCCTTTTGCTCCACTAATACAAAGGCCATAAATACTAAAAGAGAATAAAAAGGTACCCAAGATAAAACAGTACACCATGTACTTTTCCAGTGAGGTATCTAGGTTCATGTTAAAGCTAAGCATCAACAGGACCAAAGCATGGTACATTTGATATTTTACACCGGTCTCAAAACTAGACAACTGCTCTGCTGTCATTATTTTCTTTAAGGCATGTGCTCCAAAAGCCCCGAATAGGATTGCGGTCATTCCAAAAAATGCGCCGATAAACTGTGCCAATAAAACCATTTTTATTTTTTTTCAAATATACACTATAGACCAAGAACGATTATAATACCAAACCTTCCTTTGTTGGATACACCTTACAACCCACTAGATGTTATTCAAAAGGAATAGTAATTTCGGTATCCTTTGTAATCGCAAAAGCACATTCACTAAATTTTGGAGGACCAAATGTTTTCATTTTTGCATTGGAGAAAGCAACAGGTTCCTTTGGGATACCAAACATGTTTGTATCCAGTTTGCCATTCCCGTTTTTATCATGGAAAACGGCTATAGCATAGTTACCATCTGGTATATCCTCAACAACAAGGGTAGTAACGCCTTTCTCGGCTTTAGCGGAAACCGCCTTAAACACTTTATCAAATTTCAAAAACGAATTTTGATCGGTATATAGTGCGGCACTTACCTTTCCTTCAGTAGTTTCAACCCCTTTAATTTTCATACGCAAGGTATGCTGAGCGGCGCTAGCTCCAGCAGTTATCATAGCAATAATCATAAAAATATTCTTTAATTTCATAGTGCAAATTTATACCCTACATAGCAATTAGCATACCAGATGTAAGCGATGAACAAAAAATTATGATGTACATATAAGTCATGAAAAAATGACCTTAGTTGGGTGTTTCCAAACTACGGTCAAGCGCAGGGATTAGGGCATTGTATAAATTCAAGGTTTTTACGGAATCCGCTAAATTCAGGTATAGCTGTACCGAATCTCGGTAGACTAATTTTATTTTTTGCTGGGAAATATTATCCACAAAAACGTATACTTTCTTGTCGGTAAGCGAGTCTTTAAATTCCCTGAAAACACCTTTTTCCTTTTCCATTGCAGAAAAACCGTTTAAGCGTTCCATAGGGGGCAGTCGCGCTACGAACACAACGCTGTCCAGTTCCTTATAATCCACCGTACGACTATAAAACCCAGACATGACCTTAATATGGTCCGACTTAACGCTCACCCAGTTCTTGTAATGCATGACCAAGGCAGATACAGAGATGATTACCGTAAAGACCAAAAGTAGATTCCAGACCCAATGTCTTTTTTTGTTATTCATTACATTATTCTTTTGTGACCCATCCTAAACAAAGAAATACTAGCCATTTACCATTATACATTTCCTTTAGTATGCTGTCACTCATTTTAAATAACTTGATTCAGCACAAAATAGTACGTGAGCCCTCCTAGATTTTTATTAATTCCAACGATTACCCGCACATCAACTTCTCCTCCATTCGTAACACTAGGTATTGCCCCTATTCGTCCTCCGTAACTTCTAAAAACAAGTTAGAAGCAATTTGGTCCGATATCTGAATTTCTTTTTGGTCGATTTCTATTTTCATAGAACCGTCGAACTCCTCCCGTTCCAAGACGATGACAGTATCACCGAGCGCAATACCTTTCTTATCTAAAAACTTTAAAAAAGCGGCAGAAGCATCATTTACACCTACACAAACCCCTTCGGTACCTGGGGAAAGGCTATATAGTAGCTTTTTGACCGATTTCTTGAATTTTCCATCCTTGTACGGAATGGACTGCCCAAAAAAGCCCACTCTTGGACTGCCCAAATACGCGTCTAACTTGTCTATGAGTTGACCACTTTTTACATGTTCCAGTTGTTCTGCCAACTCGGCTATTTCCTCCTCGGTAACATCCAATTTCTCCCCAAGAAAAACCTCCCACAAACGTTGTCTTCGAATCACGGATAAGGCACACAAGCTTCCGGACTCCGTTAGGGAAACACCCTTGTACTTTTTGTAGGCTATCAGATTTTTATCAGAAAGCTTTTTAATCATATCCGTAACGGAGGAAGCCCTGGTATCCATGCGTGCCGCTATGGCGTTGGTAGAAATGGCAGCCTTGCTGTCTTTTCCCAAATGGTATATCGCTTTTAGATAGTCTTCCTCTGCGGGAGTCATAACACCTTGTATTTTCAGCTAAAATACAAGCTTCTTAGCGAAATTGGGGTGAAATACATAGCAGAACGAACAAGAAGCAAGCATTTATATTAGGGGCATAAAATAGAATTTTTCGTAGATTGATGCTCAAATGAATCGTTCACCGTTACGAGAATCCTATTTGGTCAAAAAAATCAACGAATGAAAAAAATAATAGCAGCGCTTTTTTTAATCCATCTTGTCCTGGTTTCCTGTTCCAACCCAACAGATCCTACAATCATAACATGGTCCACCCCATCCCTAAAAATCGCTTTAAACGACCGAGGCGAATTCACTGAATTTACAGATGTAAAAAGAGCTAAAAATTACCTTCTAAAAGATACCCTGGCCCCCTTACTGTCCATTCGGGTACATAATAAAATTATAGCGCCAAAGCATGCTAAGATCCAGAATAACAATATCGTTTTAGCGTTTGAAAATGACATTAGCGCGACCATCAAAATAGCCCAAAAAGAAACGCATTTTACCTTTGAACTGCAATCCATAACCAACAATGATAGTGTTGAGCTTATCGTTTGGGGACCCTATCCTACCTCCATACAAAAAACGATTAGCGAGACCGTTGGTGTGGTACGGGATGATGATTTTGCCATTGGCATTCAGTCCCTGAACATCAAAACCCTTGGAGGGTTTCCTTGGAACGAAAGCGATCGTATGCCCGCTTTTGATATTTTCAAAGAGGAAGACCCCAATAATATGCATCCAAAATCTGACGGTAGCGTATTGTATAGGGTTGAAGCGGCCATGCCAATTAAAAACGGGAGTAGTATACAGGCCTATGCCAGAAACAGAAGTAAAGAAAGGGCCTATGCAGATGTTGGCCATGAGAAAATTATTGCTCCTCCATACGACGACGGTGGTGTCATTGGTTCTAAAATAGCTTTATTTGGTAGCGATGAAGCGGCCACCTTAGAGACTATAGGTGCCATTGAAATAGCAGAAGCACTTCCACATCCAATGATAGATGGCGAATGGGTAAAAACCAACCGCAATGCCGCAGCCGCATACCTCATCACTTCATTTACGGAAACAAACATAGATCAAGCGCTCGCATTGACTAAAAAAGCAGGCTTGGAATACCTGTATCATTACGGAAAAACATTTGAGAGTTGGGGCCATTTTGAGCTATACCAAGGAGAGTTCCCAAACGGTATTGACGGTCTAAAAGCATGTGTAGAAAAAGCGGCTGCTCAAGGCATAAAATTAGGCACCCATTGTCTTTCAAATTTTGTTAATACCAACGATCCCTATGTTACTCCCGTACCGGACAAACGGCTTGCCAAAGTAGGTAGTTCCGTTATTGTTGCCGATATAGCCTCTAATGCTACAGAAATCATCATTGCCTCGCCCGAGTATTTTAACCAAATGGAGAATAACAGTCTAAAAACGGTGATGGTGGGTGAGGAACTCATTCGTTACGGAGGTGTTTCCGATGCAGCACCCTGGCGCTTATTAGATTGCCAGCGTGGGGCATTTGACACCAAGGTGATGCCTCACAAAGCTGGCGAACCCATTTCCAAGCTATTGGACCATCCGTACAATGTATTCTTAACCGATGCGGACCTGACCAAAGAAATGTCTAAGACCTTAGCGGAGTTGTACAACCAAACCGGATTGCGGCAAATATCCTTTGATGGTTTAGAGGGAAATCGTTCTACAGGCTTAGGCACCTATGGGGAATCATTAATGCCGTATACCTGGTACAACAACCTATCGGACGATTTAAAAAACCACCTCATCATTGATGCCAGCCGCACCACACACTTTTTTTGGCACATCTATAGTCGTATGAATTGGGGAGAGCCTTGGTATGCTGGTTTTCGTGAAAGTCAAGTCGAGTATCGGTTTAACAATCAGGCCTACTTCAAACGGAATTTTATGCCAGGAATGTTGGGTTGGTTTAAAATGACCCCAGAAACAAGCATTGAAGATATGGAGTGGATGTTGGCTAGATCTGCCGGTTATGATGCAGGGTATGCCCTTGTGGCCGATTTAGAAATCGTAGCTGAAAATGCCAATTCGGATAAAATATTGGAGCTCATCGGGGATTGGGAAAAACTACGGATTTCAGATTCCTTCACCGAAGCGCAGAAAGAAGTAATGCAAGATAATACGAAAGAATTTTCAATTGAAAAAGTGGGTGTTGACGAATGGAACTGGCAGGAGGTACAGTCAGAAATCTTTGAGCACACAAAAAAAGTCAGACAACCTGGAGAACCGCTATATTCAAAGTTCCGGTTCGATAACATAGGCAAGGAGCAAGTTGCAAGCTTTAGTCTAACAGCAAGCAATTGCAAGGTTAGCGGAATCACCCTAGAACTGAACAATTATAAAAAAATAGAGATACCGGTTACACTTCAAGACGGGCAAACCCTTACCTTTAACAAGGGTAGCGAAGTAGTTTTATACAATGCCAATTGGCAAATAATAGACAGCATTGAAGTAGATTTTTCTGATGTAATCTTAAAAAATGGAGAGAATACCATTAGCCTAGATGCTGTTTTTGACACGTCGGAAAAAGAAGCCAAGCTTAAGCTAGAAATAAGAGCACATGTACAAAACGAAAAAGTGGTTTTGAATAAGTAAGGATTACGTTCATGCCCTTCGGTACAGGATATCAAAATTGAAAAACTGCACTGGAACGTCACCGTTTGAATATTTAAATGAAAAAAATAGCCATTTCACTTTTTCCCCGTTAGCTTTACAAGCAGGTAACCAAAACCAATACTTTAAAATGATATCATACACTATTAGTGAATTATGCACTATTTTAAAAGGGGAGCTAATAGGTAATACTGACCACACAATTGAAGGGCCCGAAGAAATACAGAAAGCAAGTACCAATCAAATTACATTTATTGGCAGCCCAAAATATGTAAAGTATTGGGAAGATTCAAAAGCATGTGCAGCCCTTATAGGTGCTAATGTAACCCTTGATCACGGAACAAATCGTGCATTTATTAAAGTTAAAAATGTAGAGTTGGCCATGGCCCAAATATTAGAGCTTTTTAATCCCCCTACCCCTATTTTTGATGCAGATATTCATCCTACTGCCGTTATACACGATTCTGCAAAAATTGGTGATGGCTGTAAAATTGGTGCGCATTGCTATGTAGGCAAAGATGTTACCTTAGGCCATGGAGTGGTTTTATATCCAAGCGTGTGTGTTTTCGATGAAACCATTATCGGTGATAAAACGATTATCTGGTCCGGAACGGTTATTCGTGAACGCTGTATTATTGGTAGTCACTGTATTTTTCATAGCAACGTGAGCATTGGAGCCGATGGATTTGGCTATAGGCCCAGTGAAGATGGCAGAGGACTCGTTAAGATACCCCAGATAGGAAATGTAATTATCGGTAATCACGTTGAAATTGGCGCTAATTCCTGTGTGGATCGCGCTAAGTTTAGCTCCACCATTGTCGGTGATGGTTGTAAAATAGATAACCTAGTTCAGATTGCACATAATAGCGTTATGGGACGGTACTGTATTATGGCTGGGCACAGTGGCCTTGCAGGCTCTGTTACTTTAGGAGATGGGGTTATTATTGGCGGAAGTGCTTCCATTAAAGATCACACCACCATTGATTCAGGTGCTTCTGTTGGTGCCGGATCAGGAGTGATGAATAATGTAGCCGCCGGGAAAACAGTACTTGGCTATCCAGCACAAGACGCAAGGGACATGCTAAAAGAATGGGCCACGATTAGACGCCTCGTTAAAAGCAATGCGAAGACCTCCTAAAATTTAGGATAACCATTGATCTAGCAATCCCTACCCAAGCTAACTGATTAATAAAAGGATGGGTAACAAACAGAACGTAAGGTTAAAAAAGTAATGACCTCGCTTTGCTATGAACTTCTAGCGCGACACAGCAATCCACATTCGTAAATACAATCAGCTTTCACTGCGTTTTTGTATGGTATTAAACGCGGATTATGCTCAATAAGCACTACTAGATCGCAGTAAAACCAACTATTAATTCCTATTTTTGATAGATGGCCGTTTTACACTACGATTATATCATTATTGGAGCCGGAGCTGCGGGTCTTATGCTAGCAGATGCCATGTGCAAGGATGATTTTTTTAAGCACAAATCTATTTTAATCCTAGACAAGGATACCAAAAAAACCAATGACCGTACCTGGTGCTATTGGGAAGCTGGAGAAGGTCAGTTTGATACTATCGTTCATAAAACATGGCATCACATATATTTTGCTGGAAAGAAGTTTTCCAAGCGGTTTAAAATCGCACCTTATACCTATAAAATGATTCGGGGAATTGATTTCTATACCCACATATTACAGCGCATAGAGAAGCATCCCGGTGTTGTATTTGAACAGGCAGAAGTTACCCACGCGAACGATGACGGCACCTTGGTAACGGTAAAGACCAGCGAAAAAACGTATACGGGCGACAAAGTCTTTAACAGTCTGTTTAGCTATGATATGGCAACACACCAAAGCAAATATCCCGTACTACAACAGCATTTTGTGGGATGGTTCGTAAAAACGCCAAAGCCCATTTTCGATAGTGACCAAGCTACCTATATGGATTTCTCCATTGCACAAAAGGAGAATACACGATTCATGTACGTGCTCCCCACTTCGGAAAACGAAGCCCTCATAGAGTATACCCTGTTTTCGGAACACCTACTACCAAAAGAGGAATATGAAACGGCGATTAAAAACTATCTGACCAATGACCTTGGCTGTTCCGAATACGAAATAACGGATACCGAAATGGGAAGCATTCCCATGACCGCCTATGATTTTAAGGAGCACCATTCCAAAAACATGCGTTATATAGGCACTGCGGGCGGATGGGCCAAACCTAGCACGGGGTACACATTTAGAAGTACAGCAAAAAAAACACCAAAAATGCTTGCACATATAAAATCGGGCAAACCCCTCAATAGCTTAAGCTACAGAACCAAATTTTGGTATTATGACCTGTTATTCATAGATGTACTTTTTAATGACAATGCTCAGGGCTATAACATTTTTGAAACACTTTTTAAGAACAGGAAACCACAACAGGTGTTTAAGTTTCTAGACGAGGAAACTAGTTTCATAGAAGATGTAGGAAACATGATGGGCAGTCCTATAGTTCCATTTACCAAGGCCTTATTTAGGCGACTTTTTTAAACTTTTCTGCGCATTAGATTCTCTCCAAAAACGCGTAATAATTCTTTTTTGTCAGTAGCCAATTGTAATCCATCGAGGACTGCAAACGCCTTGTTTGTATAGGCTACTATCTCTTTTTGGGTCAATTCCGCAGCACCACTTGTTTCGAAAATGGTTTTGATTGTTTTTATCTTATCCGATGGGTCGTTTGGCTGGATAGAGAATAAATCAGAAAGTTCCTTTTTTTGTAAGTTAGTTCCCTTCTCCAAGGCTTTTAAATATAAGAACGTCTTTTTGTTTTCTATAATATCCCCGCCTACTTGCTTTCCAAACGTTTCTGGATCACCAAAAGCATCTAGATAATCGTCTTGTAGTTGAAAAGCAATACCCAAATTACGCCCGAATTCATAAATATGGTTCTGATCCTCCAATGAGGCATTGGCCACAATACCACCCATCTTCAACGCGGCGGCAACTAAAACGGCCGTCTTATATTCTATCATTTTAAGATACTCCGCTTCGGATACGTCATCCCGGGTTTCAAAATCAACATCATATTGTTGGCCTTCACAGACTTCAAGTGCCGTTTTACTAAATAATTTTGCCAAATTCCTAAAGGTTTCCCCCTCATAATTTTCAAACAACTGATAGGCATTAATAAGCATGGCGTCACCAGAAAGAATACCAGTATTTATATCCCATTTTTCATGAACGGTGGCTTGCCCCCTTCGCAAAGGAGCGTCATCCATAATATCATCATGTACCAAAGAAAAGTTATGAAAAACTTCTATCGCCAACGCCGCATCCATGGCTTTCCTATAATCGGTTCCAAATAGTTCAGTTGCCATTAAAACCAAGACAGGGCGTAAACGCTTACCTCCTAGTTCTAAAATATAAGTTATAGGGGCGTACAAATTTTTTGGCTCCTTAGTATTAGTCTTTGCCTCTAAATAGGAGATGAACTCATTACGATATTCTTCTATGGAATGCATAGCGTATTTTTTTCAAAAATACATCCATTGTTACAAATAGCACTTATAACCGTCAACCATATACCTAAAAAAGTTAATTTATTGCAATAGATTTTAAAATTAGCGTCTTTACTATTGAAGACGAACCAATACGCTTACGAAGTGCCCGAGCAACAAGAAAATAATCTAAGTCATTTTTTTAAGGAAGAATATCAGGCCTTAAAGGGATATGTACGCTCAAAAATTGCACATACATCAGAGAGTGATGCTGAAGATATTATCCAAGACGTTGCCCTTAGAATATTCTCAAGACCCCCAGAGTCCCTACCCATTGCAAATATCGGTGGCTTTGTGTACAGATCGATAAAAAATAAAATTGTCGATACGATGAGAGCTAAAAAAGAACGGATTAGTGATGAAGATGAATTGGAACAGCTATGGACAGAATTCGCATCCATGTTTTATGAATCGGATATAGATACGTATTCAACCCAAGTAAAGGAGGAATTAAAAAATGCGATTATCGCCTTAAAACCCTCCTACAGGGATATTATACTTGCCGTAGATTTTGAGGGCTACTCGTATAGGGAAATATCGGAAGAAACAGGTATTTCTTCCGGAACCTTAATGTCTAGAAGACACAGAGCCATTGCTATTTTATCAAAACAAATTGAAATTAATAAGGAACTATAAAATGTACAATCATGGATTACAAGGAAAAATTTAAAAAACAAGTCGAAATTAAAACCGCCGAATATGTAACCAAAGGATTTAAAATATTCTTTTTTATCCTTCTAGGCATCGGTATCGCTTTTTTGGTAGGGTATATTGTTATGCGTTTATGGAATTGGCTCATGCCCGAGCTGTTTGATTTGCCCATGGTGAGTTATTGGCAAGCCGTAGGGGTGCTCATTCTTGCTAAAATCATTTTTGGCTTCGGAGGGGGTGATAGTCCCCGTCGCGCAAAAAAATCTAAAAAACCAACAAGACGGGTTAGCTGCAACCCCCTGCGCAACGAGTTCTCTGATTGGAAATATTACGACGAATTTTGGAAAGAAGAAGGAGAGGAAGCCTATAAAAACTACGTTGAACGCTTAAAAGAGGAGAATTTATGAATTCGGATAAAAAAA
>CBDUKC010000027.1:0-18059 GCA_965367705.1 uncultured Maribacter sp.
GCAGGGAAAAATACGGCAAATATAACCTCTAAAGGAACGGCTCCATTTGTGGAAAATAGCGGAATATCCGTTGGTGTAAATTCCGATGTTCCAAAAAAGACAGCAGCCAGAGAAATAATAATAGCTGCCAAAATAATGTATTGTGACTTAAGCGCGACCGAAGTGCTTATTAAGGCCAAAAGGGTAAGTGACACTAATGCTAAGGTGCCGGTCAATCTGAAATCATTTATGGTCATACCAAAACCAAAAAAGGCATTAAAACTTTCTGCAAAACCTATTAAATATAAGGCGATGGAAAATGCCGTTCCTACGGCCAATGCAATACCTATTGAACCTCCTATGGGAATCCCCATACTGCGGGATAGTACATAATAAATGCCACCAGCGCCTATTTTTTTATCCGTTGCTACCGACGATACACTTAAACCTGTTGTAACTGCGATAAGGTGTGCAAGTAAGATAATAACAATGGCACCAATAAGGCCGGCGTTACCTACAACCCAGCCAAGGCGCATGTACATGATTACCCCTACAATTGTTAGAATGGAAGGTGTAAAAACACCGCTAAAAGTTCCGAATTTTTGAATTTTTCCCATTGAAAAATTTCGATTTTTAGTTTCGTCGGGGAATGTACCTATTTTTTTTATAATCAATTCAAATGAGGGCTAATTAGTGATTTTGCTGAAAAAAGAAATACCACACGTCATAATGAAATTGTACCTAACAAATTTAGAGGAGTATGGCCTTTACATACGGGTGAACCCTATAAGCATAGGAATGGTGTATGCATCATTATCAATTGAAAGAGACATACTTTGACTTCCATTGATTTTAACATACCAATTACCAGATAATCTTTTATACCAAGGCATTTTCGCTAAAACTATCCATACAGAAAATCGCAGAAGTTCTAGAAAATTCGGTAACTTTTATCATGTCCTCAATACTAAGGTCATAGGAGAGTGGCAGTATATTCAGGTCGGTTCGGTTGGTAGTCAATAACTCAAGTTCATCCTCAAGTTCATAGTGCTCAATTTTTGAACGTATTGGAAAACGAACTAAATCTTTCAAGGTGGTAATATCTTTTTCAGAACTATTCGTTTGTTTATCCCTTGCTACGCGAACGTTTATATTCCCATTCCAATTTTTTTGAAGTAGCAGTGCGATAAGAACAGAAAGGTCATTGTTACTAATATCAAAATTGGTTTTCCAGGCAGAAGAAAAATCTTTTAGCCAAAGGGTAATATCCTTCTCAAGGGAAAGACCCACATTTTCAAAAGGCACATAAAGCAATACCCCGTAGCTATTTTGTTTGGCTATTTTAATGATGTTCTTATAATTTTCATAGAACTTTCCATCTCCACTTACGGATAGGAAGACCGTATTGGGTTTAAAAAAGGCAGCATTGAGGGACTGCATGCTTATTTTTATGGATTCTACAAAATCGTTTCCGCTCACATAGGTATAACTCGTAGCTATATTTTTTGATTTAAGTCGTTGTATAACTTCGGGCAGGAAATTGATCAGCTTATCTTCAATGTCCTTATCCAGGTTGCGAACGGCCAAGAATTTAATTGAACCCTTTGGGGCAACAATACTTTCAATCAATTTAAACGAACGCCTTATTTCCTTGGGCGCAGTAACGGGTATCAATAAATCTGGCCTCCAAGAACGTACTTCCCTTGTAGGACTTAATTCTGTTGTTTTCTTGGTTGCCCATTCCGCTAATGCAGTAAAAAGTCCACTACGTGAATCCCCTGCATCGGACTTCAGTTTTTTCTTTACCAAGTAGTAGTAGAAAAACACGATTAAAATAAGGGATACTAAGGCAATGGCTGCGTTAATAATAAACATAACGGTCAACGAGCCAAAAGCTCCAATAAGCGGAACAACGATAGGAATTTTTAACGTAGGCCTAAAACTGGGCAGTGCCAGCGACTGTTCTATTAAGGCGACCACATTCACCATAGAATAGGTGATCATAAAGAACATTGTTATTAAGGGGGCAATGGTATTCAGATCACGAAGTGAAAGCCCAATAAGAACGATGACCGCCGTAATGATCATAGCGTTAAACGGTTCCCCTTTTTTATTGGTTTTAGATAAAAACTCACTTTTAGGAAGAATACTTTTTTCTCCCAAGGCAAGTAATATCCTAGGAGCTCCTACAAAGGAACCCAATGCCGACGAGAGTGTCGCCCCTAATAGCCCGGCAAGAACAATAGGTGCATAATACGCTTTATCAATAAATACGTTGTAATTCTCTACAAGCTCCTTTGGGGTAGCCAGTAAAGCAGCGACAAAAACCAGTACCATATATACCAAAGTGGACATCAGAACCGCACTTATTGTTCCCCTAGGAATACTCTTTCTTGGGTTTTCTAGATCTCCGGACATATTTGCCCCCGCCATTACACCTGTAACAGCAGGAAAGAATACCGCAAATACCAACCAAAAAGAGGAGCCCCCAAAATTATTTTCCTTAGAACCTGGATAGGAACCAAACCACACGAAATCATAATTAAGTTCAGTAATAAAGAGTCCGCCAACGATAGAGCCCAGCGACAATATGATGATGGCCATAATCACGTATTGGATTTTAAATGCAAAGCTGGTGCTTATAAAGGCTATGGTCAAGACAAGAACAAAAATGAAAATATCCAATAAGAGCGGACTAAATTCAGGTAAAATGGATTGCAGGCCTTCCCTGAAACCAAAAATGTACATGGCTACTGCAATGGCCTGCGAGAAAAAAAACGGGATACCAATAGCACCTCCAATTTCAAGTCCTAAGGATTGGGAAATAAGGCTAAACGCACCGCCAGAGCCTATACGGATATTGGTAGTAATACTGGATAGCGACAAAGCTGTTGATAAGGTAATACCTACGGCCACAACAATAATCAATAGTGTCCCAGCCACTCCTGCATTCCCAACCACCCAAGGATGCCGTATGTACATGATAACTCCAAGCACCGTAAGAAAGGTAGGGGTGAACACCCCTGCCATCATACCAAATTTTTTGATCTTTTCGGTTTTTTCCATAAAGGGTAATGTTGATACATAACATAAGGTTTGGGATGCCGAACCGTTAGTTTTAAAACTAAAAGTAGCTGTTGAGAAACATATTGTAAATGATAAATATCATATCAATCCTTTCCATGAAACACGGTTTTTCAAATTATCAGCAACATATCACAGACGCTATAAAGCCATTATTAGGGCTAATTACTTCTATTGATGCGATGAACCAAAAGCATAGTTTTTTGGATCAAATGATAAATTACTTGCCCTTATAACCTGTTAGTTTTGAAGTATTAATAACTAAAACTAATACTATGAAGGCCATCAAATTAGCAATAATCTTAGCGGTAATCACAACAAATTATACCGTAGGACAACAGAAAGAAAATAAAGCAATCACTAAAAACAACACTAGTATGAAAACGTATGTTATTGAACGCAGTATTCCTGGAGCAGGAGACTTAACAGCAACGCAACTACAAGGAATTTCACAAACTTCTTGTGCTGTATTAAAGGAAATGGGACCAAAAATTGAATGGCAACACAGTTATGTTACCGGAGATAAAGTTTACTGTGTGTACAAAGCAGAAAATAAGGCCTTGATCGAGGAGCATGCAAAAAAAGGGGGATTCCCGGCAAATACCATAAGTGAAGTTGCTACAATCATTAGTCCAGTAACGGCTGAATACTAAAAACATACTAGCTACCTCAAGAAGCTGTATTGCTCACTGCATCAGCTTCTTGTTTTTTAAAATGAGTATCTTACTTAAAAATTAGTCCCATGCCAATATATATGGATTTTCATGATTTGCCGGATGGTGTTACGGCTGCACATGTTGCAGAAATGCACCAAGCAGATTTAAAAATTGAACATAAATACAATTGTCGTGGACTAACCTATTGGTGTGATGAACGACGGCAAACCGCATTTTGTTTGATGGAAGCGCCTAACGAACAGGCAGTTGTAGATTTACACCAAAAGGCGCATGGAGCCGTGCCACAACGAATTATTGAAGTAGATGAAACTATAGTAGAATCTTTTTTAGGTCGTATTGAAGATCCTGAAAAATCACAGAACACCAAACTCAATATCATTAATGACCCAGCCTTTAGAACATTGATGGTCGTAAAATTCACTAAAAATAGGCTTAGAACTCAGGATATTGAAACACTTCAGGCGGCAATTCGGGGCTACAGTAAATCTATAGGTACTATTGTTAGCAATCATGAAGGACGCGTGGTGAAGCAGGAATCGAATTCATTTTTGATGTCTTTTATTTGTGTTACAAATGCGATAGAAAGTGCTCTTAAAATCCAAAAACTACACAATTGCGTTATTACTCCAGACTTAGTATTTAACATCGGAATAAGTGCCGGTATACCGGTAACAGAAAAGGAACAAATTTTTGAGGATACTATCAAAGAAGCGGAATATGTAACGCATTTGGGGAATGGAAATATAGTGGTAACCCCTAAAGTAAAGGAACTTTACGAAAGCGAAAATCAAAATAATCCGTTGCTGATAAACGCTGTTATATCGTTACCAAGTGCCGACATGGAATTTGTAATTCGCCTATTTGAATATACTGAAGGTGTATGGACAAATTCAAACACCACCGCTATTGATTTTACTGAGAATTTGGGCTACAGTAAATCAAAACTGTATAGAACCATGATGCCCATACTTGGGAAGTCTCCAAATGGTTTTATAAAGGCATACCGGTTGAATAAAGCACATGAATTATTGGACAAACAGGCTTCAAATATTTCTGAAGTTGCCTATCAAACAGGATTTAGCAGTCCAACGTTTTTTTCCAAATGTTTCCAAGAACGCTATGGGATTTTGCCATCTACTTATATCAAGCAAATGCGTACTGGCTAATACTTAACCCTCCTGTTAGGCTTGCCCTGACAAAATTTTTGGCTCAAAGAACTAGGATAAAACAACTACTATATGCTGGCCGCCAATCTACTCGCTTGGTTTATGGCTCGTTTGGCATCCAACTCCGCCGCAACAGATGCACCACCTACAACGTGTACTTTCATACCATCAGCTTCTAATGGTGCCACTAAGGCATTTAAGGGTACTTGTCCTGCACAAATAACGACATTGTCCACTGGGAGTAGTTTCTGCTCCTCATTTTGCACATAATGCAATCCATCATCATCGATTTTGGTGTATTGCACATTGTTAATAAACTGTACTTTTTTCTTTTTTAATGTAGACCGATGAATCCAACCTGTGGTCTTCCCTAAATTCCCTCCGAATTTACCTTTACTTCGTTTGAACATGAATAGCTCTCTTGGCGATGGGTGAACTTCCGCGGTAACACCTTCAATTCCGCTTCTAGCCGTCATTGTTTTATCGATTCCCCATTCCTTTAACCAAGCATCAATATTCAAAGCCGTGCTTTCCCCTTCATGTGCCAGGTATTCCGATACATCAAAACCAATTCCTCCTGCACCAATAACCGCAACACGCTTACCCACAGGTTTTTTCAGCTTTAATACATCAATATAATTTAATACTTTAGGATGTTCAATACCTTCAATATTTGGCGTTCTTGGCCGTATTCCAGTCGCTATGATGACCTCGTCAAAGTTTCCATTTTTCAACACCTCTGCGGTTACACGTGTATTTAATTTAAGCGCCACCTGATGTAATTCTATTTGCTTGTTGAAGTAGCGAATAGTTTCGTAAAATTCCTCTTTCCCAGGTATTTGCTTTGCCATGTTAAACTGTCCGCCAATTTCCTTATCGGCATCAAAAAGGGTGACTTCATGTCCACGTTGCGCTGCAATGGTCGAAGCAGCCAAACCAGCAGGGCCAGCACCCACTACGGCAATTTTTTTCTTTATATCCGTTGGTAAATAATTGAGTTCCGTTTCATGGCAAGCTCTAGGATTTACTAAGCAACTGGCAACTTTTTGTTCAAAAACATGGTCCAAACACGCTTGGTTACAGCCAATACAGGTATTTATTTCGTCCGTTTTGTCCGCTTCTGCCTTATTCACCCATTCTGGGTCTGCTAAAAAGGGGCGTGCCATAGAAATTAGGTCTGCGTGACCTTCAGCCAAGACCTGTTCGGCAGTTTCGGGCATGTTTATTCTATTGGAAGTAACTAAGGGAATAGAAAGTTCGGCCTTCATCTTTTTGGTCACCCAAGTAAATGCCGCTCGTGGAACTGAAGTCGCAATGGTAGGGATACGTGCTTCGTGCCATCCAATTCCAGTATTTATAATCGTAGCGCCTGCTTTTTCAATTTCTTTGCCTAAAGCGACCACCTCTTGCCATGTGCTTCCTTTTTCGACCAGATCTAGCATAGATAAGCGGTAAATGATGATAAAATCGCTTCCAACCGCCTCACGTGTCTGCTTCACCAAGGCTATAGGCAAACGCATTCTATTTTCATAACTGCCCCCATAATTGTCGGTCCGCTTGTTTGTTTTTGCAGAAATAAACTGATTGATTAAGTAGCCTTCTGATCCCATAATTTCTACGCCATCGTAACCAGCAACTTTTGCTAGGGTAGCGGAGTTAACAAAATCACGAATCGTCCGTTTGATACCTGATTGTTTTAATTTAAAAGGTTTAAAGGGAGTTATGGGAGATTTTATAGCCGATGGCGCCACCGCAAAAGGATGATAACCATACCGGCCAGCGTGTAGAATTTGCATACATATTTTACCACCTTCCTTATGTACAGCATCTGTAATAACCTTATGGTGTTTTGCGTGTTTCTTCGTACTCATTCGTGCTGAAAACGGAGCGGTCCATCCTTGTACGTTAGGCGCGATTCCACCAGAAACGATTAAACCAACGCCACCTTTGGCGCGTTCTGCATAATAGGCGGCTATCTTTTCCAATCCGTTCTTTTTCTCTTCTAGGCCTGTGTGCATGGAACCCATAATAATTCGGTTTTTAAGGGTGGTAAATCCTAAATCCAAGGGTTCAAAAATATGTGTGTACTTGGTCATTTTTATTCTCGTTATTGGGTTAGAAACTATGCACGCATAACAATGGGAAAGGTACGTTTTTGAATACAAATAATTGAGAATGAGTAGCTTTTTAGGTATTGCGTGTCTTTCAGTAGGGCTGAAAGGAGCTACACGGTAGAACACCATTACCTGAAGTTATGGTTAAAGCACTATGTCACCTAGTATTTTTGTACTAGCAAAAATTTAATTTACGTTTTGTGTGATAATCCTTAGCGTTTGAATACCAATAGGGCAAACATAAACTTTAGAATCATGAAAACAACTTCAAAAGAAAAGAGTGTCCGTGAAATCCTTATAAAATGGTATTTATGTGAGGTACGTTTATTTAAGCGTATTTTGGGTATTAAATAGGTGGTGGCTGTTGCCTTTTCATGATTTTAAGTAGGCGTGTTACTATTCGCAACTTGGGGCCTTCCCTTCAAGGTACATCAAATTCCAAGCCGTTTCATAGCCTATTTTATGTGCTGCCCATGACTTCCAAGCGCCAGACGCTTTATCCATAGGCTCTGGACCCAAATCACAACTGCCCGTTAGCATGGTGTACATAAACCCTGCAGCTGCTTTATCCAAATCACGGCTCAAGTGCCAGTTATCGCGATAGGCAGATGTTAGGATGTTCATCTCTTTAAGCTGGGCGTATAGGGTACGCAAGGGAACAGCTCGTGTATAGGGTAATTCGGATTGCCGCACCATATAGAGCGCTACGCCTAGGTCGGTTCCGTTTTCACCTTGTGAATTTCTTCTATCGATACCATATAATTGAGAGACATCACCTGTACTGGAGCCATCTTGCATGGGAAATCCAAAGGAAAAATCAAAGGACGAAGCATCTACCTTGTACCGTTTGTTCGCTTCAAAATTAGTATTTGCCCTACCAAAGTTAAAATTGATAGGCGAGGGGCCATCAGGTTGCAATGTCTTCTCCGATTTTCCGAATACCCAATTCAATCCACCCAAAATACCGTTTTCCGTACTGGTACCGGTATGGTTAAAATGAAGCTCTGTTTGGCTGATATCACAGGCTGAAAATGGAGATATAAAAGAACGCCCACCGGAGAAATGATTATCGTCAGCTGCACTTTTTACAGTTGAAAATACAGTTTCCGCAATGGCAGTATCATAGGTATAATCAGAGTCCGAGGCACTTTTACCATATACCTGGGAGTAGATGGAAGCTGCTGCCGTGTATGCTCCGTTTGGGCTAGGATGTATTGTGCTTTCGTCTTTCTTATCGTCAGCAAGGGATTCCCATGCCAATCCCGCAGGTATGGTTTCCAAATCCACTTTTGCACCTTCTGATGTACGGTATGTAAATTCTTCAAAGTGTGCGATACCGGGCAAGTCGGTTTCTTCTTTTGGCCACATCATTAGTAATAAGGGTTTGGCACCACCTTCCACAACTTTTGCTGCAATTTTATTTACACCAAGCGCATAATATCCAGGTAAGGTAGCAACCAAATAGGGATCCGCTGCAATAACCACATAGTCCCATTTTTTATGGCCTTTTCCAGAGAGTTTGTCCATACGAGCTTCCATCCCCTCCGGCCAATAATAGTATTGTATCAGGGAATGGCTAGAGGATGTATAGTCATATTGGCTTCCACCTGAACCTAAAGCTACGGTAACCTGCTTGCTCTTATAGATGTCTTCCGCTTCTACATACATCATTTCGGAACTATTTATATCTTCCGATAGGATGCTGGTCAATTCACTGGCAATTGTGGCTGGGGCAAATGCTTCTGCAGTGTTGTTTATAGATTTACTAGTGCCTAATATCAGAATATTCAATTCTCCGTCTCCGTTTATGTCGGCCTTAAAAGCTTGTTCCGGAGCGGTCATCACTTCATCATCTACCATGTCCTCTTCATTTTCCAAAACATCAGTAGCAGCGTCGCTACTACAGGCGGTAAGTAAGTATGTAAAAAGTAAAAATACCATTGGCTTCCAAAAGGTACTTCTGCTTTTTAACTTTCGTTCGATAGATTTCATAGGCTTTTTATGTAGGTGTATGGATAGCATACGGATGTGGACCGTAAACTGTTTATAGGAAACGACGCGAACCCTTGTAAAGTATGAAAGAGATCACATATTCGTTGAACAGTAATTCCTTTTAGTTAGCAAACGTTGAACGATCAACTTAAAACTCAAATCGCTTAGGTTTTTGGAATAAAAAAACAAATCCGATTAGGTATTCTTTAGATTCATAGAAGGTAAGCCACTTTACTAGGACCCGAATAAGTTGATAAAAAATCGAGGAATTAATTATTTAGACCTTGTATTTATTTTAAAACCTTGTTGTCAAAGACCTAAGAATGGTTAGCTTTATAACTCAAAATTTTAAGATGAGATTTTTTATTTTTAAATACGTACCCCTTGTAGTTCTTTGTTTTCTTGTTTGTAGTGCCTGCAGCTCTCCTGAATCTTATGATAGACCAATAGATACATGGGTATTTAGATCTGTAATGGACAAACAACCAAGAATGCTCACGGTTGCCTTAGATAAAGATTTATATGTATGCTACAACTTACAAAACGGGAATCTATACAAAATTTGGAAAGGTGGCGTAAATTATGACGGTGCTGTATATACCACAGCGCATCAAATACAACCAACGAGTTTTGGGTATGTCTATGCCCAAGATAGCACCTCACAAACACAGTGGAAATTAAAAACCGAATCCGGTGTAGAGGTACCAAAAATCAATTTTTTAGGATATTCTATGGTTAACGATCAAGTAGGGATTGACTTTGAACTCATTTCTAGCTCTGGAAAATCGGTTACCGTTCGCGAAACGCCAGAATTTGACCAACAAGATGCTAAGGCAGGATTAATACGAAATATCAACATCATATCTGGAGAAAAAGGGTATGTTCCTATAGTTATGTATGCTTTAAATGAGGGTGTCGTTGCCGAAGAATTAATTAACGGTACGGAAAACAAAGCGGACTCCAGAGCTATTGAAATAACATCAAATAGCACGATAAAAACCTATTTCCATCCTGTACCAGAAGGATGGCAACCCCCATTATTGGATTTATCAGGGAGTATTGCCAATGGTGAAAAATTGGTTACCACTAATGATTGTGCTGCCTGCCATCTTAAAAATGAAAACCTGGTTGGGCCTGCGTACGATTCTATCGCCAAGCGTTATAGTTTTGATTGGCCTACTATCCGCTTACTATCCAATAAAATTTCAAAAGGGGGAACCGGAGTTTGGGGCGAAACCCCTATGACGGCACATCCAGACCTTTCCATTAAGGAAACGGAAGATATGGCCTATTATTTACTATCGCTAGATGGTGAGCCTGAACCTCAAAATAAGGAAGAAGATTTCTTTACCGTTTCTGAGGCTGTTGCTGCTGAATTGGATGCGGTAAATAGAACCTCGGGAGATGCCAAAAAAGAAAAAGGAGTTGCCGCTAATCTTTATTTAGTAAACGACAGTGGTGATTTATATGATGTATTAGAAAAAAGTACCTCTCCTGTTTTTAACGGTGTTCTGCCGGCGATTCACTTCCCTGATGCCTCTGAACTTAGTGAGGTGAAATCGGATTTTTATGTCGAATTGAATGGCTTTATAAAGTCGGAAAAAGAGGGGGCTAAAACCTTCAGATTAATCAGTGACGATGGTTCTATATTACGACTTAACGGGAAACAACTTCTTGATAATACGGGTAATCATGCGCCAAAAGCTGTAGATGGTCCAGGTACTTTAAAAAAGGGATGGAATTCATTCAAAATACAATACCATCAAGGAGGAGGCGGTTCTGCCCTTTCGTTCCAGTGGTCGGAAGACGGGGAGCCCTTTACCCTTGTACCAGACTCCGTTCTTTATCATAATGCTACCTTCTTCAAGAACTTGTTGCCATATACCCCAAAACAGGCCACTAGTATAGGTGCGCCTGGCGATCAAATGCCGCTAAATGCTGTTCACCCGTCCTTTGATATGTTTCAAGCAAAACCAGCTGATTTTAATCCACGCATTGGAGGTATCGATTTTATTGATGAGGACACTATGGTAATCTGTACTTGGGATGCTACGGGATCTGTTTATCTTTTGACGAATTACAATACGGATGACCCCTCTAAAATAGAAGTAAAACAAATAGCAAAAGGACTTGCAGAACCCTTAGGAATTAAAATGGTCGATGGCGAACTCTATGTTTTGCAAAAACAGGAGCTCACAAAACTTATTGATACGGATAATGATGGAATCATAGATGAATACCAAAAAGTATGCGATTCTTGGCATGTAACCTCACATTATCATGAATTTGCTTTCGGGCTGGTGTACAAAGAGGGTAGTTTTTATGCAACCTTAGCAACGGATTTGGGTTCAGAATATAAAAATGTCCCCGATCGAGGAAAGGTTGTTCGTATAAGCAAAGATGGCAGTGAGATAGAAGTTATTGCCGAAGGTTTCCGTACCCCTAATGGGATTTCAGAAGGGCCAGATGGTGCCTTATACGTGTCTGATAATCAAGGAAATTGGATTCCTACTAGTAAAATCGTACGTGTAGAAAAAGGAAAATGGTATGGATATAGACATGCCGATTGGGATCGTGTAAAAGACTACGAAGAGCAACCACCTTTGGTGTGGCTACCACATACGGAAATTAGCAACTCACCCAGTCAGCAAGCCATTTTAAACCTAGGGCCCTATAAGGATCAATTGATATACGGAGATGTAACACATGGTGGTATAAAGCGGGTATTTATAGATGAGGTCGATGGAGTAAAACAAGGTGCTGCATTTCGTTTTATTCAAGGCTTGGATGCAGGAATCAACAGGATGGTTTGGGGACCCGATGGAAATCTGTATGCAGGAGGAATTGGCTCCGGTGGAAACTGGCGACACGAAGGTAAACTTTGGTATGCATTACATCGTTTTAACTATAATGCCAATTCTACCTTTGAAATGCTAGCGGTACGAGCTAAAGTAGGAGGGATGGAAATAGAATTAACAGAACCTATTGCTTCCATTGAGGCTATCACTGCAGCCTCGTTCAATGTGCAGCAGTATTATTATGAGGCCACTGAAAACTATGGAGGACCTAAAAAAGGAGAAGAAACGCTTGAAGTTGCAAGTGTTAGCGTATCGGATAATCGGAAAAAAGTGTTTTTAGAGATTCCGGGAATCAAAAATGGAAAAGTCGTTTACATTCATATTAGAAAACCATTTAGTAGCGAGAACGGGCAAGCCCTATGGTCTACGGAAACATGGTATACCATGACGAAGAAGCCGGTCGACTAATACTATGTAGTTTGCAGGTAATGCAATGGTTACGCAAGAATTCTGCTGACCAATAATATACGTATCACGGGCAATGAATAAATACGTGCTACATCAACCGACGACAGGAGGAAGGTGTAATGAATTTTGAAGGCTTATTTGGGTGTGATAATCCAATTGGGGTTCATAGACCTGTGCTATTTAACAAAAAATTGTAGTTTTAAGTAGTGCTGTGGTAACGGATTTGATTGTTTCAATGCAAACGGTCAAAAAATAAACTTTCCCTATGTATTTTAAATTATTCAAAAATAAAGTTTAGCCACTAGCCTTTCCTAATTTTTGTTTACTCTATACGTAATTCGTCTATTGGTAATGATGGTAGGCACAGTAACGCTTAGGATGGCCGTGACCGATGTTCGTTCATTACACACGTTGGCCGTATGTGAGGCTAGTACCCTAAATTGAGTTCCATTCAAGCTCACGGTTGGGTTGGTAATGCTTAAGGTATTCGTAGTTGTACCGCTATAAATAGCAGAAGGTATGACATTGGACCACATAGAGCCATCAAAAAATTGCCATTGATAGGTATCTGTGTCGCTTGCTACTACAGAAAAATTCCCCATACAGCTCGTACAGATGCTTGTTGCCATAGGTTCTGCGGTAATCGTAGGAATAATGCCCAGTTGATAATCGAAGGTACCATCGCCATTTAAATCATCGGGAGGTGTGTAGCCATCACTATTTCCGGTTACAAGCCCATTTATGCCATTGTATCCAGTTCCTTGCAGTTCTCCTGTGTTTGTACCACTTTGCGTATATCCTGCTTCTAATACATCATTACAACCATCAGCATCACTATCCAATTCAGTGGCATCGGACACGGTATCTCCATCAGAATCTTGAAGAATATAATTTACAACTTTGCCATTCGGATCAGTTTGCACGCTATTAGGCACACCATCGGTACCCACGGCGCCTATCAAAACACCATTGGTATGTGCTTGGCCATGACCCGCTTCCACGACATCATAAATACCATCATTATCACTATCAAGGTCAAAACGATTGAGAATACCATCCAAATCCGTATCGCATTCTTCGCTAAAACGTAGTTCCCCGCTCATATTGGTTGGTCCAGTAACGAATTGACCGATACTAATGGTATTGCTTCCCGATGCATTCCAAGGCACTGTTGTTGGTTGGGTGTCTAAGGTCAATTCAACCAAAGCTCCACCAGAGGATTGCGCACCAAAAAGCTCAAGGTTGCCATCGGCATCAATGAACACACGTAATACTGGGTTGGCTGTCGTTCCGGTCAAGGACCACAATTGTGGTACGCCAGCTTGTCCATAGGTAAATCCCGTATCAAAGCGTGCAAAATTACCCGGTGCACCAGGTTGAAATTGAAATTCTGTCGCTATATCGGTTCCGTTTATGGTCAAGTTAAAGGAGTTGTCAATACTAATAAAATCAATAAATAAATTTCCCCTGCCATTTGCGGCAGTGTTCGTAATGGTAGTGCCTCCTGACGATGTAAACGTTTGTGTCACTAGGGGCACAAATACACATTCATCTTTGTCTAAAATACCATCATTATCATTATCCAAATCGCTCACATCGGGAATGCCATCACCATCGGTATCCACAGGAACAACTGCCGATAGGAGCACATTGTCAATAAAAGCATTATCATCGGAATTCCAATTGGCATTAGATTTTGCAAATCGGATTACCGTATTGGAAGCGATATAGGCTGTGATATCCTGCGTAAAAGTACCAGAACCAGAAAGGGTAGCGATCTGCACAAAGCTAGTACCCCCATTATTCGACATAAAAACCCCTAATTGCCGGGAACCCCCTAAACTACTGGTGGTATAGTCAAAACTTAGGGTTGCTGATGTCGCACCTGTTAAGTCTGCAGTTCTTCTAATATCCTCCGCCCATATCCAATACATGTATAATTGATCGCTTTGTATTTGCACATATTCAGCGGTGGGACCATTATCCGTATCACCGCTCTCAATCCAATCGGTAGCCCAATTCGCGCTACCATCATTCCGATTATAGTCTTGCGTAGAAAACGTATCGCCGTAGGTCTGTTGCCCTTGAGTCAACCCGAGACCAAGAAGAAACAAACAGACCAAACAAGACCATGTCCTTTTGGTAATAACTTTGTTTTTTTTAAAATAATTAAAATTGATCATGTATACTTTTAGTAAGGGTCATAAAATTAAGCCATAGCCTAGCTTGACTCAAATAAATGTTGTGAAAGACAGTAAGGGGAGTGTCAATCGACATTTTGTGTGTGAGTACAGCGCAAACAAATTGCAAAGTACCCTGGGCCAGTTGTTTAGACCTATACGGATTTACAAGTTTATGGTATTTTTGAAGCTTAAAAATATGCGACCTACTTGTCTGAGTTACATCATAGCGTTGATGTAATACTGTCTTGCTAATACAGCCTAAATAGTAAAGATTCATTTTCAATGTTGAGCGAGATTCAGCGCTGGTAAAACAGCTAAACACTTCGGTTTCACACATAACTACACCTAGACTTATGTCGCTGAAAAACGAGCCTCGAATTGTACTATCTTTAGGGGGAAGGGGGAGTAGGCTTATAATAGTACTCAATGCTAATAACTAGGTAGCGCTAGAGTGGTGAAAAAAATGGAATTCAAGCTAGAGAAATGACAGGTAGGCTATTGAAAAAAATAGGACTTAAAAGTTGCTATGTGAATGTTGTAGGTATTGTACTCATCTGCCTAGTGCTTGCCGGCTGCACTTCTAACAAAAAAGTAAAGAATAAGACCTTTGTGGGTATGGAATCAACTACCACACAAAGCAAGAATGGTACTACAGTGCGTTCCGGCTATACTTATGATTTTGATGATCATGAATATATTGGCCTAAAGCCCACACTAAGACCACCTATCCTGCCTAATGCCAAAGATTCATTGGCCCAAATCGATGTTGGAACTATAGCAGAAGAAATTACAGTAAGAGTAGGCTTGGAGCATTCGAGTCCGGTGGCTCGTAAGATCGTAGAAAATTATCACAACAGCGATAACAAGGAGCCAAACGGTCATTGTCTTGCAGTCAGCAAAGGTCGCTTTGAAGAAGCGTATAGAGAGGTTCATGGTCATTTACCCTATATAGATTTACCAAAAGAAATGGCTTCAAAATCCCATACCCCTAGACAGGTGTTTAATTTACTCTACGTTTCGGCTTCGAAAACGGATGAAAGCTGGCGAAGCCTTCCGGAGAACTATAGGGGCAAAGGTAATGCAGGTGCGATTGCCTATGCCGGTATGGGTACCTTGGTGGATACATCAGGTATTTGGAGCGGTCAGTTAAAACCAGGTGCACTTGTGCAAGTGTGGCGGTTTAAACAGGACTATGAGGAAGTAGTGAAAGGTACGGATGTGAAAAAGCTAGATCCTTATGGACATTCTTTTATTTTTATAAGTTATGTGCGCGATGAAAATAATGCTATTACCGGACTTAAAATTGCTGATCAAGGTTTTCAAAGTTACAGGCCTTTAATCCCTAGGGATTATGAAGTGTGGTGGGGTGTAAACCTTAGCGTGTAGCAAACACGCATAAAACTCGACTGTATTTTAACGTTTTCAATGTACTTTCTTCTTAGTTCATACGTTACAGACGTATAGTGTCATGCCTAAATCTATAAAACCTATGTTATTTTTTTCCCTCCTACTTTCCTTAGGTTTTGCAAATGAGCTGCCCACGGGTATAGCAGCGGAGTCGGCTGGTAGTTTTGTTGTCGAAGAGCGCGTTGTTATCAAGGACAATAGTAGGTTTAAAGAAGGAATATACACTAGGGTTCCTACAGATTCAGATAGTATTGCAGCTTCTTATGCAAACGTCAAGTTAGCTAGTGACCAACTTCGTTTGCGCTTGAAAGAAGACCTTCGCTCGGGTACTATTTCTTTTGAAACTATTAAAACAGCGTTTGCCGATCAATTGGTAGACAAAATCATACCGCACTGGTACGGTACGCCTTGGAGTTTTGGAGGCCACACGGCGACTCCGAACCAAGGAAAAATCGCTTGTGGCTATTTTATATCTACCACTTTGCGTGATATGGGTGTTAATCTCAACCGGTATACCTTAGCTCAAAAATCACCTATAGATGAGGCTAAAATGATCAGTTGTGGTGCCGTGATTAAAAAAGTGGTTCAGGATACCCCTGAAAAAGCCTTTGCAGAAATAGATGCCCTAACAGAAGAAGGACTTTATTTTATAGGTTTTGACGAGGGGCATGTGGGCTATCTTTTAAAACGTAAAGGCGAATTGCTCCTCATTCATTCCAACTATCTTTCTCCGGTCTCCGTTTGTATGGAACCCCTAAAGGAATCTCGGGTTTTCAAACGATTTACTACATTTCATCTGGTACCTATTTCTCATAACGATACCCTGTTGCAGCGCTGGTTGGACAAGGGTGTGGTACTCTAGCTAATATTAGTTAAAACGAATAGTTTTCTTGTGCTTTGACCGGTTTGGCGCGCCAGCTTAGCTACTGCTGTTTGCTAAATCCAATATTCTTCGAAAACTGACTAGATTGTCCGCCGAAGCTTTATGCGAAGGATGATAGGAGGGGAGTGATAGTGAAGCGTCCTTATCCTTGATTATACTACAACGCGCTATGCAGAACGGGCTGTGGCATGGGACAGCTATTCCAAGAATTCCATAAGGATTTTTTGTATCTTTATAAGAACGTGGACGTACCACGAATGAACTAAAAAAAAACAACATGAATACAAAACAAGTCAAGGCCTACGGTACAGAAGCTGCCGATGCGTCTTTAGAACAACTACACATAAAACGCAGGGAAGTAATGCCAACCGATGTAGAAATTGATATCTTATATTGTGGTGTATGTCATTCCGATTTACATTTTGCACGCAACGATTGGGGCATGACCCAATACCCTGTCGTACCTGGTCATGAAATTGTGGGTAGGGTAAGTCAAATAGGGGATGGCGTTACGAATTATAAACTGGGTGATTTGGTCGCCGTAGGTTGTTTGGTAGATTCGTGCAGGACCTGTAGTAATTGTAAAGACGACTTGGAACAGTATTGCCCAGAATGGGTAGGAACCTATGGAGGCTATGATAAACACTTAGATACCAATACCCATGGTGGCTATTCAGAAAGCATTGTTGTAGATGAAGCCTTTGTCTTGCGTGTTCCAGAAAATCTAGATCAGGCTGGTATCGCCCCTGTATTATGTGCGGGTATTACAACCTGGTCACCCTTACGGCATTGGAACGTTGGGAAAGACAGTACCATAGCGGTCGTGGGCTTGGGCGGACTAGGTCACATGGCAATAAAATTAGCCCATGCCTTGGGCGCACATGTCACCTTATTTTCAAGATCTACCAATAAAATAGAAGATGCCAAAGCGTTAGGCGCGGACGCGGTTATTATTTCCACGGATGAGGCACAAATGAAAAAGGCTATGGGGCGTTTTGATGTCATTATCGACACCGTTCCCTATGCCCACGATTTAAACCCCTACGTTGCAACCCTAAATACGAGTGGCACCTTGGTGGTGGTGGGCTATCTAGGACCCTTAGACCCTATGTTAATGACCATACCCATGATTATGGGGCGTAAGTCCGTTGCAGGTTCTTTGATTGGTGGTATAGCCGAAACCCAAGAACTATTGGATTTCTGTGGGAAACACAATATCACCTCAGACGTGGAGGTCATTAAAATTCAGGAGATTAATCAAGCCTATGAGCGTATGTTGCACAGCGATGTAAAATACCGTTTTGTAAT
>CBDUKC010000028.1:0-18031 GCA_965367705.1 uncultured Maribacter sp.
ACTGAGGAATCTTTCGAAAAAATGAAAACCGAACGTGAGGCACAAGAGACTACGTGGCGCGAAAACATGCGAAATACCGGATACTCAAGCAGAACCTTAAACAAAGCCTTGGAGAAAGCAGGTGCTGCCGGGATTGCACAGTCTCGATGGTCTAACGGGTTCGGAGCTAACAAGATTTTTAGTGCGGGAACGGATAATATTCCGGTCGTTGATTTATCGCTGGAAGACTACGGAATGTTATATAGAATGGTAGAACATGGTTCAAAACCGGAAATAAAGATTGTGGCAGAATCAAAAGAATTGGGCGAAGTACCTACTTTTAATACCATAGCTACTATACCGGGAACCGAGTTTCCAGATGAGTACGTTATACTTTCCGCACATTTTGATTCATGGGACGGAGCAACAGGGGCAACCGATAATGGCACAGGAACCATTACCATGATGGAAGCTGCTCGTATCCTAAAAAAAGTATATCCAAATCCTAAAAGAACTATACTAATAGGACATTGGGGCAGCGAGGAACAGGGCCTAAACGGTTCAAGAGCCTTTGTAGAAGACAATCCCAACATTGTAGCTGGTGTACAGGCGGTTTTCAACCAGGATAATGGCACGGGGCGTGTTGTAAACTTATCAGGGCAAGGTTTTTTACATGCCTACGATTATTTAGGCAAGTGGCTAGAACCAGTTCCAGAGGATATAACTAAACATATAGAAAAAACGTTTCCAGGAAGTCCGGCTGGTGGCGGATCTGATTACGCCTCGTTCGTAGCAGTAGGAGCTCCAGCATTTTCCCTAAGCTCATTAAGTTGGAGTTATTGGAATTATACCTGGCATACGAATTTGGACACCTACGATAAAATTGTTTTTGATGATGTACGAAGCAATGCAATCCTAACAGCTATTTTGGCCTATATGGCATCTGAAGATTCAGAGAAGACCTCAAGAGAGAAAGCAACTTTAATCGGTACAAGCCGTAGAACGGGTGAGCCATTAGTGTGGCCAACACCTAGAAGTCCCAATAGAAAAGGTGGATTAGATTAATCCTTTTTGCTGAGCAAAAAATCCGGAGAGAAACTATCCAGGCATTACGTGGAATCTTACGCCTAGTGTTAACTCAAAATAGTTCTGCTTGTAAGCAGTTTGGTGAACTTTAGTTCCAATTTAAAGAAATTTACACGCCCTGAAAAAAGGTTCGCAATAACATACCAACAATAAACCAAAGAAAAATGAAAATCATAAAACTACTCCTCCTTGCACTACTTATCCTTCCAATCACCTTGCAATCTCAAAGAAGAAAAAAGCAATCGACGGAACCCATAGCTACCGTCCAAGATTCTGTATTTCACGGACTAAAATGGCGAAATATTGGTCCGTTTAGAGGTGGTAGAAGTGTTGCCTCTTCGGGAGTTGTGGGTCAGCCAATGACGTATTACCAAGGAACTGTGGGCGGTGGCGTTTGGAAAACGACGGATGACGGCATCACTTGGAAAAACGTTTCAGACGGATTCTTTAAAACCGCTACGGTAGGTTCCATTGCCGTATCCGAGTCAAATCCGAATATTGTTATTGCAGGAATGGGAGAACATGCGGCTCGTGGTGTTATGACGTCCATGGGGGATGGGGTATACAAATCTACCGACGCAGGGAAAACTTGGAAGCATATGGGTCTGGACGAAACAAGACACATATCCGATGTGATTATTCATCCTACAAATCCGGATATCATTTTCGTGGCAGCACAAGGAGCTCAATATGGACCTAACGCACAACGCGGCATTTATCGTTCTACCGATGGTGGCGCTACCTGGGACAATGTACTATTTGTAGATAACAATACGGGAGCATCTGACCTAAGCATGGATATGAAAAATCCATTAATTCTATACGCTGCCCTATGGCAACACCGCAGGTACCCTTGGATTATGGAATCTGGAGGTTCAACATCAGGGCTGTATAAATCTACAGATGGTGGAACTACTTGGGACCAATTAAAAGAAGGTTTACCAAAAGAATTTGGGAAGGCAGGTATATCAGTATCCAGAGCCAATCCGGAACGTGTCTTTGCCGTTATTGAGGCAGAAGGTGAAAAAGGCGGTGTATACCGTTCGGACGACGCAGGGAAAAAATGGGCGCAAGTAAACAAAGACCGCATCAACATCGCTAGGTCTTGGTATTACATGGAAATTTTTGCCGATACCCAAAATGAAAATATCGTGTATGTGTTAAATGCACCGGTCACCAAATCCATTGATGGCGGCAAGACCTTTACACCCTTAGCCACACCTCATGGAGATAACCACCATTTATGGATTCATCCAAACGATAATCAGAAAATGATAAACTCCAATGACGGAGGTTCCAATGTTTCCAACAATGGAGGACAGAGTTGGAGTACTCAGGAAAATCAGAATACCGCACAATTCTACAGGGTAATTACAGATAATTTGGTTCCCTACAATATCTATGGAGGACAACAGGACAATTCTACCGTTGCCACGGCATCCCGCACGAACGGCAGAGGCATCGGATGGAAAGACTGGAACGCTACAGCAGGTGGGGAAAGTGCTTTTCTGGCCTTTGACCCTGACAATCCAATTATCGTTTACGGTGGTACCTACCAAGGGAATATTGATAAATGGGATGCCGCTACCGGAGAATCGAAATCCATAAAAGAATATCCGGAATTGGGACTTAGCGTGGCGCCAAAGGATTCTAAATATCGGTATAACTGGAACGCCCCCATTATCACATCTCCACATGACCGAAATACGATATACCACGCAGGTAATGTGGTCTTCAAATCTACCAATGAAGGTCAAAGCTGGATTCCAATTAGTCCAGACCTGACCCGAAACGAAAAAGACAAACATGGACCTGGTGGCGGACCCTTTACCAACGAAGCTGCAGGCGGGGAAAATTATAATACCATTACTTATTTGACCGAATCTCAACATGAGAAAGGCGTACTATGGGCAGGAACAGACGATGGCCTACTTCAAGTAACCCGTGATGGCGGCAGCAATTGGACCAATGTTACTCCTTTACTTATCAAAGATGGGATCATCAATTCCATTGAGGTGTCACCACATGATGCTGCAACGGCCTATATTGTGGTCATGCGCTACAAGTCAATGGATTTAAGTTCCTATATTTTTAAGACTACCGATTATGGTCAGACTTGGACAAAAATAACGAACGGGATTATCGGAGAACACACTTTTACCAGAGTAGTTCGTGAGGATAAAATTCAAAAAGGACTCCTGTATGCAGGAACCGAAACGGGTCTTTTTATATCATTGAACGATGGTGCAAACTGGCAGCCGTTTCAGCTCAATCTTCCTATTGTTCCCATTAATGATATCACGATTCAAGACAATGATTTAGTAATTGCAACATCGGGCCGTGCCTTTTGGATTTTGGATGATGTGGCAGCGATTCAAAACATAGTAACGACAAAAGAAGCCTTGACTATGTTTAAACCCAAGGACACCTATCTCTATTTTGGTGGCCATACAGAGAAACCAGTTCAAGGGCTAGGCCAAAATCCTAAAAGCGGTGTTACTTTCGATTATTACCTCGACAGTGCATTAGATTCTACAAAGCTTAGCCTAGAAGTCCTTCAAAATGGAAAAGTGATACGTACCATCACCAATCAGAAACCGAAGAAATTTTCATCTTGGCCAGGCGGACCATCAAAACCTGACCTACTCCAATCCAAACAGGGGTATAACCGATTTACATGGGATTTCAGAAGAGATGGCTTACCAAGTATAGATAAGGTGTTTTTGTTTGGTGGACACGAAGGTTCTGCAGTAGGTCCTGGCGCGTATACGTTAAGGCTAAGCACGGAGAACGCCAGTTCGGAGACTAGTGTGAACATTCTGCCGAATCCGAAGGTAAAGGGAAGTATGGCTGATTATAAGGAACAACAAGAAATGCTTACAACCATTGAAGAAACGGTACGCACGATGCATACCGCAGTAAATGCTATGCGTTCCGCAAAATCACAACTAAAACAATACAGCGAACTACTAAAAAACAACGAAGAAGCCTCTGAACTGGTTAAAAAAGGGGATTCCCTAATGAAACGCATTACGGTGTGGGAAGAAAACCTAATACAGCCTAAGCAAAAAACTTTCCAAGATGTTATTAATTTTACGAATAAGCTAAACGCCCAATTACTACATTTACGTGGCTACGTGGCTTCCGTAGAACCAAAACTGACCGCCGGATCCAAAGAGCGTTTACAAGACTTATTGCAACAATGGCAAGGATACAAGGCAACGCATGATACCATTATAAATGAAGAAATGACCGATTTTAATACACTTTTTAAAGCATTGGACATACCCGCCATTATCCTGACCAAAGAGTAACTGTAATCGCAAATATGACCGATTTCATATCCGACAAAACGTTTACCGGAGTCGATTTTACCAAAAACCGACTCCTTAGAGGTGAATATGAGAATTGTACTTTTGAAACTTGCGATTTCTCCCATGGTTATTTGGATGGACAGAATTTTATGGAATGTACCTTTTCGGATTGTAATCTAAGTAATACCAACATAGCGAATACGACCTTTAAGGAGGTAGATTTTAGGCACTGTAAGATGATGGGGCTGCATTTTGAAAGATGTAACCCTTTTCTTATGGATTTCTCGTTTACCGATTGCCGAATGAACCTGAGTTCTTTCACCAACATGGAACTTAAAACACAAAAATTTAAAGACTGTAAGCTTATTGCGGTAGATTTTTCTAACAGCATCCTTTCGCAAGCCATTTTTGATCATTGTGATTTGGATAAGGCGATATTTTCAAATACCGACTTACGCAAGGCAAATTTCAGTACTGCATATAATATTGCTTTACAGCCAGAGCAAAACATACTAACGGATGCAACCTTTCACCTCAAAAGTCTACCCGGCCTATTGATGAAGCATAAAATAAAAGTAGAAGGCTCCTGAAATCCTTTTAAACATCAATAATTTGTATCTTATGCATATAAAGAATCAAAAATGAAGTGTTTTCTTGTTTGTTTCTTTGTGTCGGTCACCAGCTTATCCGCACAAAACACCATGTCCTTGAATGAGGGAGAAATATCTCCGCCCGCCTCCATATCACAAATAGAGTGGATGACAGGCCATTGGAAAGGCGAGGCGTTTGGAGGAATAACTGAAGAAATTTGGAGTCCGCCAGCTGCGGGTGCTATGATGTTCGTTTTCAGGTTAATAGCGGATAATGAAATAAACTTTTATGAAATTGGACACATCAGAGAAATCGGAGGTTCTTTGGTCTTTGAATTAAAGCATTTTGGTGCAGACCTAAAAGGATGGGAGAAAAAAGAAGAGGTACAAACGTTTAAATTTATAAAAGCCGAAACAAATAGGATGTATTTTGAAGGTTTTACTTTTGAACGCATCAGCGACCAAGAAATAAACATATACGGACTCATTAAAAACGAGGATGACGCTGCCGAAGAAATGAAGTTCAATTACAAACGACTTTAAGTGGAAAAAAGAACCTGTTTGGAATGCGATACGGTAATTATGGGCCGTGTAGACAAAAAATTCTGCAACGATCACTGTCGTAATGCCTATAATAATCGAGTGAATAAAGATAGTAAGAACCTTGTCCGAAACATCAATAACCGGTTACGTAAAAACTATCGTATACTTGACAGTTTTAAATTAACGGATGGGAAGACCAAAACCACTCGCACACGCTTACTGGACAAAGGTCTTGATTTTGATTTCATTACCAACTTGTATACCACCAAGAAAGGCACTACGTATTATTTCGTATATGATTTAGGCTACCTACCCCTAGATAATGATTTTTACATGATTGTAAAGCGGGAGTAAAAACCTACGCTAAGCTCCCAAAATAGAAGAAGGCTAAATAGCATTACCAAAAAATGCCTTCCAAAAGGAAAGCATCTTTATTTTATGTCCTCTATTCGGGGCGAGAGCGTTCTTATTTATAATTATGTCCACTCAGTTTTAAAGCAGCGACAACGATATCCTTTCTACTTATCTGTCCCACAAGAACATCATTTTTCATTACTGGCAAACGCCTTCTCTTGTGTTTCACAAAAATCCCCGCAGCATCGAAAATAGAAATATCATGTGGAATGGTCTCTACGCTTTTAGTCATAAACCGCTCCACACTTTTATCCAATATAGGCTGATTAAAATAACGGCTTTCAGATATTTGCTTCATACAATCGGCTTCCGAGATAATACCAACCAAAAAACCGTTATTATCCAAAACTGGTCCCCCAGAAATATGGTTTTTTGCAAATTGCTCCATCACCTCCAATATAGACTGATCCGGACTAAAAGTTACTAGTTTTTTGGTCATGTAATCCTCGACCAAAATAGGAGCATCAAACTCTTTTTTAACTGCCTTGCGTACGCCTTGAAAGCTCTTGATTCCCATATCTATTTGTTTAAAGGTTGATTACTAAAGATAGGAAAAAATAATGAATGCCTTAAAAAAAGTTGATCTGAGCTAAGAAAGTCTTAATATTTCATATTTTTAGACCACAACACGAAATCAATGAAAAAGACAACTTCAATACTAACCTTATTGCTAATACTACTTGCCATATACTGGAGCTTTAAATCACAATTACCCGCATACACCCAAGATGCGGATGCACCTAAAACCGAATTTTCCACAGATAGAGCATTAACCCATGTAAAAGCAATCTCCGAAAAACCACATGGGGTAGGTTTTGATGGTCACGAAAAAGTGAAACAATATATAGTTGCCGAGTTAACTAGTTTAGGTCTTGAAACTTCGGTACAAGAAGGATATACAGCTGGAGACTGGGCAAATTTGAGCAAAGCGGAAAACATACTCGCAAGAATTAAAGGTACCGGAAACGGAAAAGCACTGTTATTACTTACACACTACGATAGTAGTCCTCATTCCTCTCTTGGAGCAAGTGATGCCGGTAGCGGTGTAGCGACGATATTAGAAGGAATAAGAGCCTTTTTAGCCCAAAAAAGGGAGCCAAAAAATGATATCATCATCCTAATTACGGATGCAGAGGAACTGGGTCTTAATGGAGCGGACCTGTTTGTTAAAAAACATCCTTGGGCAAAAGAGGTAGGTCTGGTTCTTAATTTTGAAGCCAGGGGCAGCGGTGGACCCGGATATATGCTCATGGAAACCAACCGAGGTAATGGTAATCTTATTAAGGAGTTCATTACTGCTAGCCCTGATTATCCTGTGGCGAATTCCTTAGCCTATAGTATCTATAAAATGCTACCCAACGATACTGATTTAACTGTTTTTAGAGAAGACGCAGATATAGAAGGCTTTAACTTTGCTTTTATAGATGATCATTTTGACTACCACACGGTTAGGGACAATTACGAAAGATTGGACAAGAGCACCCTTGCCCACCAAGGGAGCTATCTTATGCCTTTACTTTCACATTTTAGCGAGATAGACTTAAGCCAGATGAAAAGTCTTAACGACTATGTGTATTTCAACATACCATTTTTTAAAATGGTCTCCTATCCCTTTGAATGGATATGGCCAATGTTGGGTTTTGCCCTACTGCTCTTTATCGTTTTTCTTATTCTTGGGATTAGAAAAAACGTGTTGAACGCTAAGGACATTGCTAAGGGATTTTTACCTCTTTTAATCGCCATAGCCATCAATGGCCTAGTTGGGTTTTACAGCTATACTTTCCTAAAATGGCTATACCCTGGTTATGCTGATATGCTTCACGGATTTACCTATAACGGACATGCATATATTTTAGCCTTTGCCTTGTTCTCGATTGGGGTTTGTTTTTACGCCTACCATAAATTTAGAGTAGTAAAAACACCTAATCTATTGGTAGCACCAATTTTTGTTTGGCTCATCGTATGCGGATTGGTAGCAAAATACCTACCTGGAGCGGCGTTTTTTGTGGTACCTGTTTTTGGTATACTGATTGCTCTTTACATTCTCGTTAATCAAAAAAATCCTAATGCGTTTCTTTTGGTTTTCTTGGGAATACCCGCTCTTTTTATCTTCGCTCCCTTCGTGAAAATGTTTCCCGTTGGCTTGGGATTAAAAATGATGGTGGCGACGACTGTTTTCACCACCCTTACCTTCGTTTTATTACTTCCGGTGTTTTCACGCTACAAGAACCAATTGGCTTTAGCGCTACTGAGTTTTTTATTGTGTTTAGGTTTCCTAGTGTCTGCACACATGACATCGAATTTCTCTCCGGACAATGCAAGGCCTACAAGTTTGTTATATGTAATGGACATCGATAATCAAAAATCAAAATGGGCTACGTACGATAAAACTATTTCCGATTGGACCGCACAATATATTGGTGATAACAAAACAGTTCCCGAACAATTATCCAAAAACACCATCAGTAGCAAGTACGGTTCTGGTTTTACATATGTGTCCGAAGCTCCTATGAAAAAGATTCTAGGTCCAAAATTAGAAGTATCAAGAGATACAGTGATAGGCGAGTATCGGATATTGGACTTCTGCGTAATACCTCAGCGCAAAGTAAATAGGCTAGAACTATTTACAAACAACATTGAGATTTCAAAAGCAACCGTGAACGGAATAGCACTTTCCGATTATTTTCTTGCGAACCGAAATAGAGGGAAATTAGTAACACATTACATTAGCAATAATGATTATACCGATATTATTTTGGAAATTCCCAAGGATGTGGTTTTGGAGCTGACCATTTATGAAGCATCGAACGACCTACTAGAAAACGAACAATTTTCCATACCCAAACGGCCTGAGGACAATATTCCAAAACCCTTTATCTTGAACGATGCCATCCTAACCACGCAAACCGTAACATTTGACTAATACTATTGGTATAATGGGCTGTGGCTGGTTGGGACTTCCCTTAGCAAAAAGCTTGATAGCGGAAGGCTATACTATACATGGCACTACAACATCAAAAGAAAAGTTATCTGCTTTAGAGCAGGCTGGCATAAATGCCTTTCATGTTGCTATTTCAGCAACAAAAGTAAGTGGTGCCATAGCTGATTTTCTGAGGCCCTGTGACACACTAATAATAAATATTCCGCCCGGACTAAGAAAGAACGGTGTAAAAGAGTCATACGTAGCTAAAATGCAGTGCTTAGTAGCCCATATCAAAGTAAGCACCGTTAAGAATGTGATATTTGTTAGTAGCACATCGGTATACGGAGACGAGCAAGGCGAAGTAACAGAAAAAACTACACCCATACCTACTACAGAATCTGGAAAACAACTTTTGGAAAGTGAACAATTATTTGAACAAACCACCGAATTTAAAAGTACGATTGTTCGCTTCGGCGGACTCATTGGTCCGGACAGGCATCCCGTTACCATGATCTCGGGGAGGGAAAACCTTAAAAACGGAACTGCTCCCGTTAACCTCATTCATTTGACCGACTGTATGTTAATAGTAAAACAAATCATTGGGCAACAACAGTGGGGAGAAATTTTTAATGCCGTACATCCAAGTCATCCTCCAAAACAGGAATACTACAGACAAAAAGCCTTGGAAAAAGGCTTGGAACCCCCTAAATACTACCCTTCAACACATAAAACTCATAAAATCATTAATTCATGTAAGTTATTTCTTACTAAAATGCATGCTGATTTCACATCACTATAAGGTGAGTTGACCACGATTTTATTCATTTACACAACACAACTCTTATTTTCATGTTAATATATTGTTGATTTTAAAGTAGTTATCGATGAAATACATAACTTTATGTAAACCTTAAAATTGATATGTTATGGAAAAATCAAGATTAAAAGGGAAGATATTATTGGAATTGGACAAGCTAATTTCCCTAAGTTGTAAGAGTACCAAAAGCTTAAAGAAATATGAACAGCTACATATTGATTTACTTAAAAAGTACTACAATGCGGCTGACGTGAACATAGATTACCATAGGCATCGCGTTAAAATGGATATTGTAACGGATGACTCTTTATATGACCCCAAAAAGGTAAATACGGAGCTACCTATTCTATATACTAATCTGTTGTTTGACAATCTCAGAAACTTTTTACGTTCCTGTATTGATAAAGATGAAAAAAGTATCGGATTCTATTCACAATTATTGAATAATTTTACAGACAATAGAGTAACCCATAGTTTGGTTTAATTATCAACTCAACATTACTAATAACAGTCGTCTTTTAGGGCGACTGTTTCTTTTTAGCATATTTAAAGCTTTCCTTAACAAGTTCTTACAGATTATTTTAATAGTTTAGCCCACCTAAAAAAATAATCAAAATGAAAAAAGTATTAGTTGTACTTACCTTGTTAGTAGGCATTAGTGCTCAAGCGCAGACCACTACAGAACTTCAAAAGCACTACGAAGCATTTTATAAGGAAATGCGTTTACAAGGTGATATCAATGGTATTATAAATGCGATAACACATCTAAACATTCTTGCTCCCTCAAAAGAACGTATAGATACCCTTGCTTACATCTATGCCAATGACAACCAACATATGCAGGCTTTGAACACTATTGGTATTGAAAAAATAACAACAGATTCGGACCTTGCCGTACAAGTAAAAGCAATTTCCCTAAAGGCTTTGAACCAACCTAAAAGGGCTCTGGAGCATTTTGAAGTTTTGAATAGTAGAATGCCAAATTCATATTTAGCCTATGAACTGGCAGACCTTAAAATTCAGTTGAATGACATTGACGGTGCCTCAACCCATATAGAATACGGAATTGCGAACGCAAAAGACGATATGAAATATGCATTTTACGAGCGACAGCAACCTTATGAAGCGTCACTTAAGGCCGCATTTTTGCACTTAAAAGCGTTGGTGCAATTCAATAAAGACCCAAATGATTTAGATGCTGCAATAGCATTCATCGATGAAGCATTGGCAATTGACCCCAATTTCAATCTTGCTAGCCTAACCAGACAAGCATTGGAATCTAAAAAAGTAACTCCAGCGGAGCCTAAGAAATAAAAGTTTCTTTGTTGTAAAGCTCACTACACCAAATTAAGCCCCAATTATGCATTTTGACAGATAACTCTACAAAATGTTTAATTGGGGTTCTTTTTCACAAAATGAGCTCGGTAACCCTCTCCATATTCAGTTGAATACTATTGAAATAAAACTCTTAAACTTCACGCCAAACAACTATTTAAGAATAAAGTCTTATTGTAGTAGCGGAATAAAACTAGGGTTATGGATATGCCTTCCTTGCAAACGTCTTTCGGTAATCAACCGAATGTTCACAAAAGCAATTAGAGCTTACTAATTCTCATTTGCCTTAAGTTCTTCTAGAAGTGTATTATTGACCTGTACATTAAATTGATTACGAAACCCATTATACGCTGCTATCATTTCTTCAATAGAAACTTTCGGGTCTTGGCGGTATTCTAAATCTCCTTTTGCTTTTAAAATAAAGGTTTTCAAAACGTTCTGCCTTCCCTTAATTTGTGGAATATTAAATTCGTCAGGATAGACAGAACCTTCTAATACTTTCTGATTCTCAACCAAATCCTCAATAATCAAAACAAGATCTTCTATATAGGTCGCTGTATACATTCGGTCAAAACTAGCATCAAAGGATTTAAATGCCAACCAGTCCTCAACAAGCGCTTTAGATTTTGGATTCAAAACAATTTTGCGAGGTAGTTCGCTAGCAACACTTTCCCAATTACTATCCTGCTCTGCTTCGATTACCCTGTTATTTTCCTTACAAGAAAGCAGTACAATAAACAGCGTAAATAAATAATAGATTTTCGGCATAGGACGAATGTACAAATTTTAAGAAAAGGTATCTTTATCCAATAATCCATTTAACTCATTATTTAGATGCAAAAATATATATTGATTATAGGGGCTTGTGGTCAAATTGGAACAGAGCTGACTATGGCCCTTCGCGAAAAATATGGTAATACTAATGTTGTTGCCAGTGATATCCGCGAAGGAAGTGATAGCTTAATGGCAAATGGCCCATTTGAAATTCTAGACGCTACGGATTACGACGCTTTGGAAGAAGTGATAGCCTACTACGATATTAGTGAGGTATATTTAATGGCAGCCATGCTAAGTGCAACTGCGGAAAAATTTCCGATGCGGGCTTGGAACCTGAACATGAATTCCCTCTTTAACGTACTGAATCTTGGTAAAGAGAAAAAGATAGATAAGATTTTTTGGCCATCTAGCATTGCCGTATTTGGACCGAACACGCCAAAAGAAGATACGCCTCAAAATACGATTATGGAACCCAGCACGGTCTATGGTATTAGCAAGCAGAGTGGCGAACGATGGTGCGAATATTATTTTAATAAGTTTGATGTTGATGTTCGCAGCATACGCTATCCCGGACTCATAAGTTGGAAGACCATGCCCGGTGGAGGCACCACGGATTACGCCGTGGAAATTTACCACAAAGGATTGGCCGAAGGCGCTTACACTTGTTTTCTAAAAGAGGATACTGCATTGCCCATGATGTTCATGGACGATGCCATACGCGCTACCCTGCAACTCATGGAGGCTGATGAAAGCTCGATTAAAGTACGTTCTTCCTACAACTTATCCGGAATGAGTTTTACACCCAGCGAAATGGCCAAGAGCGTTCAGAGTCAGTTGCCGAATTTTAAAATTACCTATGAGCCAGACTTTAGACAGGCCATTGCCGATTCATGGCCCAGTAGTATCGATGATTCAAATGCCCAAAAAGATTGGGGCTGGAAAGCAGAGTTCGATCTAGAGAAGACGACAAAAGAAATGTTGGGGAATTTAAAGTGAGGTTAATGTTTACCGCTAAGAAACAACGAAGGCATTCTTAAAAATATAAATTGAAAGCGACCAAAAAATATTCCCAAGTTCAAGAATTTATCAAGAAACGGATCCAGACAGGCGTCTATGCAATTGATAGTTACTTACCCTCGGAAAACGAAATTTGCGAAAAATTCAATACGACAAGGACTACGGTAAGAAAAGCCTTGGACGAATTGTTACGTGAGGGATTTATCGAAAAAGAGCAGGGAAAAGGAAGCAAGGTCATTGAGCGACGAAAAGCATTGGGACTTTTAACCGTAAAAGGTTTCTCTGGAGCAATAGACTATGAGGTAAAGACAACACTAACCAAAGCACCTCAAGTTACGGATTGGGACCCTGTTATCGCATTCGGGTTGACGCGTGAAGAGCAGAAATCAAAATGCGTTTATTTTCAGCGGATACGCCACATTAATAACAAACCTGTTGTTCTGGAGAATAATTGGTACGCCCTAAACGCTATGGAAATCATTAAACCTACCGAATTCATAGAAGGTTCTTTCTTTAAAACACTAAGTCAAAAATATCTTATAGAAATTATGGGTGCGGAACAAGAATTAAGGTCCATTCCTGCCACACAGCAAATAGCTGAAAGCCTTAACCTTTCCGAAGGTGACCCAATTTTACATATTTCCGTACGATTTACGACCAGTAAGTCCGGTTTTAACCTCTACGGTGATTTATACTGTAACACCACCGAGTATCCTATCCGTAATAGTTATTTTTCGTAACAATTGGGTGAAATCTAGAAATCCACCACCAATACTGGTTCCTTTGGCCTAAAATAAGATAAAGAATTCTCCCAAAAAGAATCGTTCAAAAAAAGGAGTACAAGGATTTTGGATTCTCAAAAAATAGCTTTTGATACTGGGTTTCCAATCCTTTTGATTTGAGAAAATCTGGAATCGTCTCTATTAAATAATTTAACCCTGGACTACCACCATAACTTTTCCAATAGGCGTTCTTGGCCATATCCATACCCATAGTAATCTGTTCTGGATATTCTGGCAGTAAATGGGCTAATAGGTTTAGTGTATGGTTGATCTCATCTTTCTTCCATCGAAAAGCACTATCATATTCCACTCGAACACCAACATCTAAAACCGCACGGTTATAGTCAACACTTTTTGCCCTATCGACATGAGAAAGCACTACATGCTCCAATTTTGCGCCCAACTTTTGAAAAAGTAACGCCTGTTCCAAAGCCTGCCTTCCAAAATTAGTATGGGTAAGAATAGGTGCCCCAGTTTCTAGGTGAGCGTTTACAACTGCTCGGAAAATGAGTTCCTGGTGTTTGGTAAAAGTATCGTCCCCCGTAGCCAATTTTATGAGTCCTGCTTTATGTGCCGTGCGTTTCACGAAAGGTCCAGAATAATCGAACTCATCAATTCCTTCTTTAATATCGGCAATAAAAAGCTGAGTAAGTTCGTCTTCGGAATACGAATAACGCCAATGGTTCTCCGGATAATATTGTTCTAAATGAATACCTGTTGGCACCACGATCTGCACACCGCTTTTTTCACTTACCGCAACCGACTTCAATACATTACGACCAGCATTGGCAGGCATGGTATCGATTACCGTTCTTCCTCCCGCATTATAAAAACTAAGGAGTTCCTCAGAAATTTTATCCACATCGTTTAATAAAAATTCCGGATGCTTTCCAGTCACATAACAATCATCGATGACAATATGTTCGTGTGAATAGGTAAGCCCCATAGCAGAGCTTGGCATATCTCCCTTCACTGTTCTAAAAAAATTCTTTGTCATATCATTAGTTGTTTGCCCAGCCATTGCGCGAGATATCCGCAATCGCATGGGGTAGTTCGAGCACGGCACCCAGCTGAATAAGGCGGTCCTGTAGTTTGTGAATATCGATGTTTTTAGCGTCCGAGTCCTGCTCTAAAGAGGCTACTGCGGCCATACCTGCAGCCTGACCCATACTCATGGTCTGCGCCATGGATCGGCATGAGGCGTGCGCATCGTGGGTTGCAGAAAAGCAACGTCCTACCACCCAAGTGTTATGGCTTCCTTTAGGGACTATGGTTCCATAGGGAACGCCGTATATTCCTCCATTTGGCACGTATTGCCAATACGTTTCCGAGCCACCGTCAGGGCTTTTGCGATGGTCCTCAATAGGGGCACCACAAAGAAAAATCTGATCATCAAAGGTTTTTGCCTGCATGCAATCTTCCTTGGTTAATCGGTAATTACCATAGACCCTTCTGGTTTCCCGCACCCCAATTTGGTTGGAAAGCCCTATAATTTTTGCGTTTTCATACCCAGGCACTTCTTTTCTAAAAAAATCCTCAAAAATAAAGGATTGCCGCCTACCCTCTATTTCCGCTTTTGTAATACCCTCTACATCTAAGGGATCTAAGTCGGCTACTTTAACAGCTACAGTAGAAATACATTTTGGCTGACACATCTCATGCGCACTACCCTCTTTTCTAGGTAAGGGGTGCGTTCCCTTAGCATAAGCTTCCGCCATCTTTTCCTTAAGCATTTTCTTACCCCCTGCAGCTTCATAGGTCTCCTTTTCCACGTTGGACATCCGAAAGGTGGTCGTCATACTTTGTGCAGGTTCTTTTTCTCCTGCTTTTTCATAAGGAATATCCGCCCAATGGCAGTAATCCGCATCTCCAGATGCATCTATGATACGCTTTGCAGTAATGATGAAAAATCCAGTTCCTTTATGAAAAAATACGCAGGTAGAGCTTTCTCCCACCTGCTCCACCCCAACCAAGGTGGTGTGGTAAAAAAGTTCTACTCCACTTTTCAGCAGAAGATTGTCCCATACCTGTTTCAATTTTTCCGGATTATAGTTAACCCCAGTACCGGCGCCATAGGTATTTGGTCTTAAAAATATATCTCCGGTTTTAAGTAACTCATTTACGATACCATCGGGTATGCCCCCCACAATTTTTCTAGGGGTTTCAGAGGGCGTAAAGAATCCATAAAAAGTATCTAGCATTTGTGTGGATGTGCCTCCAGGAAATCCGTAACGTTCTATAAGGGTAACTTTGTACTTGCTCTTAGCTGCAGCAATAGCTGCAGTAGAACCAGCACTTCCACTACCAATAATGAGAATATCCGTACTGTATCTTTTTGCAATCGTAGTAGAAAATGTCATAGTGCTCTTATTTAGGTCCAACGTTGGCGTACAATTTGGCCATTAAATGTGCATGTTCATCATAGGCGGATTCAAAAAGATCTACCGCACGCTGGTCTCCTACAATTTTACCACTACTCAATACTTTAGGGGATTTCCCATTTTCGTGAAGAATTTTCGCTGTTTCTGCCTTTAAGCAATTAATAAGCAGTACGCCCCCTAATGTTGAACCAGGTGCCACAGGTGAATCCAGTCCGTCCAGATAGATCATAGCATCGCCTAAGGGTGCTCCAGTGTCCAGTACATAATCGGCAAAATCTATTAGCTTTTTACCGTCAGCTTTTTTGGAGGTACTTCCTTCTAGGTGGAGTTTGCTCACTAACGCTACCACCTTTACATTTCTCCTTTGAAATTCTTCGGCCATTTCTATAGGTACCACATTGCAACCGCTGGAAGAAACCACTAATGCAGTATCCTGCTCGCTCGTATCAAAATTCCTAAGGATTCTTGTAGCGAATCCGGGAACGTTCTCCAAAAACATGGCCTGTCGTTGTCCATTGGCACCAACGACTAGATTATGAAAGGAAAGGGACAACTCAACAATGGGATTGAATCCAGGAAACGAACCGTATCTGGGCCACATTTCCTCTACCAACATACGACTATGACCAGAACCGAAGAGATGCACCATCCGCCCTGCCAAAATAGACTTGGCGAATAATTCGGCTACCTCTTGTATGATCTTTTCCTGATTGGCGACTACGGAAACGATATCCCTACTTTTTTCCAAATACTCCTGTGTTACGCTCATTTCCTTTTTAATTTATATTTTGTTTTTGCGAAATATGCCGCACCTAGTGCCCCGGCATACCCTCCCAATTTGGCATTCACTATTTTTGTTTTGTATCCTCCAGGCCTCCATTCATACTGTGCCATATAGGTTTCCAAAGGCTCCATCAAGGCCTGTTTTGCTCCCGTTGCGATACCTCCGCCCAGCACAATCACTTCGGGCGATAAGATGTTGATCAAAGAAGCTAGCCCTATGGCTAATTTTTTAACGGACTCTAGCCACCATGCGCCGGCTTCAGCATCTCCGTTTACGTATGCATCCACAAGATCTCGTACCGATCGGTACCGACCCTCTGTCCTTTCGGAAACAGAAAAATTACCAACGGCATGCTCCAGACTGCCCGGCATATTAGTCATAGTAGGCACACCATCATATTCAAGCGTCATGTGCCCAACATGCCCGGCACGTTGCAAATTTCCCTGATACAGTGTACCGTTGACAATGATGCCACCGCCTACACCGGTACCTAATGTGAGCATGAGTAAATGCTGCACGTCTTGGCCACGGTAAAACGATTCATACTCCGCCAAACAAGCAGAATGGCCATCATTAAGCACGTGTATAGTTCTACCTAGAGCTTTTGACCAATCAAACTTCTCTATTCCCTGCAGCCTTTCAGGCATGTGCAAGATCATTCTGTTATGGACATCCACTAGGCCCGGAGCGGAAATGGCACATTGTAGGGCTTCCGGATTAGCTTTTGTATATTTTTCAGATTTACTTTCGATAATATCAATGATTTTCTTTTTCCATAGCTCCTTTTTGGATGCCCTGTCTTCCGTAAGGATTTCCCCCTGCTCCAGGATCGTGCCTTTTTCATTTAAAACCACCATTTTAATCTTAGTTCCCCCAACATCTATTCCCAAATAATAATTCTCCATAGTGTACAGCTATCAATATTGGCCTTCGCTCAAGGTCCAACCTCCATCCACGGCCAAGACTTGACCTGTTATAAATTTAGAGTCTGGATGCAAGAACATCAATACTGCGCTGTTGATATCTTCCGATGCCCCCGCACGACCCCCATCCAAAGGTTGTTTTGTTTCTAAAAACCGAAGAATGTCTTGGTCCTCAGCAGCTCTTTTTGCCATTGGCGTAATGAACAGACTCGGTGCTATTACGTTCACTCGAATATTATTTTTAGCGTAATACGAGGCTATGGATTTTGAAAACCCGATGATGGCAGATTTTGCGGCAGCATAGGCGTGGGTGGTAAAATATTTTGGGGATGGACTATAGCCCAATACGGAACCCATATTTAAAAC
>CBDUKC010000029.1:0-17692 GCA_965367705.1 uncultured Maribacter sp.
TAGTAATTTTCTTCCAAACAATAACAAGTATGATTACCTATGAAATTCCATATAAAAACATAGGAAATACCAGTATGGGATAGCTTTCAATTCCATAGTTACATTTAATCAAGATTTTAGATTCTTATCTTTTCTTTTGTGGTTACAAACCCATCCCAAAGCAAAGGGAAATGTGTTATTATAAGTTTTATAAAAGGCTTTATCCAATTTACAGTAGTGTTTATAAAAATGCTGACTGATGCTCAAAAAGGCAAATCAGAAATCGTAGATAGCCATTGCCTTTGGCTTTATGGCCGCTATCAAAATATCGAACAGTGCAAAAAAGAAAAAATATAAGACAAACGTAATACGTACTTGCTCATTCATTAACTCAAGAGAAGTAGAAGTGGTAAAGAAGTACCCCCATTGCTACAAAATATAAGTGTAAAACCAATTACACCATCAGATTTAGCAGACATTCAGAACTATTAGAAGCAACAACCTAAAGATATCCCTGTACTTTCCCATTAAATTAAAATAAGTAACTACTTAAAATCGTACATATTTTCCTACCTTTAAGATAGTTAATTCTTAATTAAATTATTTGGAAACAGTTCCCATAAGCCTAATAGTTAAAGATTCCTTATACCCAATAGCCTTATTGGACAATGACCTTAGGCTCGTAAACTATTCCAATAGTTTCTTGGAAACATTTACCACGGACAAAACTGAAATACAAGGGGAAAGCATCCTGGACATTATTCAAAATAGTCCAGAACAGTTTAAGCAACATCTAGAGGAATCCTTACAAGGAGGAACGCAGCTCAAAGCAAGTGCCAAATTTACACTTCCTAATGGCAATACTCATTGGTTAAAATGGAAACTACAAGTTATTACACAAGGGGAAGATATGCCTAACTGCGTTTTGGTTATGCTAGAGGACATTACGGAAGAAAAAAGAAATGCAGAATTGTTACTTCGTGCAGAACTTGTATCCAGAACAGGTAGTTGGGAGGTTGACCTTGTTCAAAACACTGTGTTCTGGAGTCCAATGACTAAGATTATCCATGAGGTTCCATCAGATTATTTACCCACCATAGCGGGGGGTATTAACTTCTATAAAGAGGGCTTTTATAGAGACCTTATCTCTGAACTAGTTAACGATGCCATGGCAGATGGCAAACCTTGGGATACAGAGCTAATAATCGTTACCACAAAAGGCAAGGAATTATGGGTTAGGGCCAAAGGCGAAGCTGAACTGGTTAACGGTACTTGCACTCGCATTTCTGGAACGTTTCAAGATATAGATGAAAAAAAGAAAATTGAACTTAAGTACAACGAAACGGCAGAACGTTTAAAAATTGCTACAAACACGGCAAATATTGGTATTTGGGAATATGAAATTACCGCCAACAAACTTCTCTGGGATGACAATATGTATACCCTTTATGGTGTAAAACCTGATGATTTTTCTGGCGTTTATGAAGCATGGCAGAACGGTTTACACCCAGATGATATTGAGCGTTGCCAACTTGAAATAGATGATGCAATAGCCGGTAAACAAGCATTTGACACCGAATTTCGAATACTATGGCCAGATGGTAGTGTTCGAAACATAAAGGCAATAGCTTTGACCGAGAGTGATGAGCAAGGCAAAGCCCTTAAAATGATAGGGGCCAATTGGGATATTACTGAATTAAAGACTACGCAGTTAGAACTTGAGCGTAACAATGAATCTTTTCTCGATACGTTTAACAACTCTGCTATTGGGATGGCACTGGTGGGGTTAGATGGCCAGTGGATCCGGGTAAACAAAACCCTGTGCGAAAGCTTTGGGTATACCGAGAAAGAACTTTCAAAAACCAATTTTAAGGATATCACCCATGTTGAAGATATCGCACCAAGTATTGTACTAATGCAGGATACTATAAATGGAAAACGGGATAGTTACCAACTGGAAAAAAGATACCTTCATAAAAATGGAAGTCTCGTTTACGCCATCGTTACCGTAACCGTAGTACGCGATATCTATGGAAAAATCTCCCATCTTGTAACACAAGTATTGGATGTTACCTCAAGGAAAACGGCAGAAAAAAAATTAGAATCGTTAGTAGAAGTAACTAAGGTACAAAACGACAGTCTTCTTAATTTTGCCCATATCGTTTCCCACAATTTACGATCGCATTCCAGCAATATGTCTATGCTTACTCAGTTTTTATCACAAGAAAATGATAAGGAAGAAAGGCAAAATATTAATCAAATGCTTTTAGATGCCACTACGAGTTTGTCAGAAACTATTCAGCACTTAAACGATGTAGTACAAGTAAAAACGGATTCCTCAGAAAACATGAGGCCTGTGAATCTATTAAGTACGCTTAACCACATAGAAAACAGCATTCAAGGCCTGTTAACTAAGGAAGATGCAAAAACCAAAATCATGGTTTCCGAATCCCACAACGTTAAGGTTGTTCCCGCTTACTTAGAAAGCATTCTACTTAATTTATACACTAATTCCCTTAAATACCGTTCTCCGACCAGAAAACCGATTATTAGCATCTCCTCCATCTTAAAAGAGAGCACTGTACTAATTGAATTCAAGGACAATGGTTTAGGGATAGATCTAAACAGACATGGAGACAAGCTATTTGGCATGTACAAAACCTTCCACATACATAAAGAGGCCAATGGCATAGGCCTTTTTATAACGAAAAATCAAATAGAATCTATGAACGGCACCATTACGGTAGACAGTACGGTAGATGTTGGTACCACATTTTTAATCACCTTAGAACAAGGATAATTGCATACCTATGAGTAAAATAAAAACCTGTTGTATTATAGATGATGATCCTATTTTTATATATGGAACCAAGCGCATGATAAAGGAAACTGATTTTTGTAATTCCGTAATTGTTTTTAACAATGGCGAAGATGCTTTGATGGGATTAAAGGAGGCCTATAAAATAGACCTTGAACTACCCCAAGTCATATTTCTAGACTTAAATATGCCTATTATGAACGGTTGGGAATTTTTGGATGAATTAATTAAACTACCTAATACATCCTTAAACAACACGGTTATCTATGTAACTAGTTCATCTGTAGATCCTAGGGATATTGAAAGAGTGAAAGAGTACGAATTAATCAGTAATTACATACTCAAACCGATAACTCCCAACGATTTGGAAATGGTACTTAATACGCATCTTGTATAGCTTTGATGATTTTTATTAGGGTATTATAAAAACGTAAAGAGCATTCTGTTTATCTTTTTTTTACAAATCAACCCTAAACAAGACATATCCTTAAACAAAACTATATAACTCTTTTTCCATCATTCAAAATAGTTTTAATTTTGCTACTTTATCAAAGTGAGCGGAATGTAATGCTTACATTAGATATTACAGATGGATGCATATAAGAGCTGTTGTATAATTGATGATGATGAGTTTTTTGCTTTTAACGCAAAGCGGCTTATCAAAGAATCCGGTTTCGCCGAAAATGTGCTTTGGTATGCTGACGGACAACGTGCAATTGACGGGCTAGTTGGGCTATTAATTGCGAATATCAATCTTCCTGATATTATACTTGTAGACCTAAACATGCCCAATAAAAATGGATGGGAATTTTTAGATGATTTTGCAGCTTTACCTGTTAGCAAAAGGAGCAATGTAAAAATTTTCATAGCCAGCTCTTTTATAAGTCCTGAGTTTATTGAAAAGGCAAAGGATTACAACGTGATAGAAGATTACTTGGTTAAACCATTAACCGAGGAATCTTTACTGCATATCACAGCTTCCAAGAAAAAAGTAGACTAATTATTCTCTAAATCCTGGCGTATAGTTCTCTGGGGCTATCTGCGGAAGGTTTATCGTACCCGAGCCACCAGAGTCATTATACAATAACCATTCTGCAAATGTGTAAACGCTATTAGCTTTATTCACCTCAAGCTTTCGAATAGCCCTACCATCCTCAAATTCATGGTTGGTTCCAGTACCATCTACGCCCACTTCGCCAAACATATCTATTACCGTTCCAAACGGATCTATCAGCTGTAAATTATCATCTCCATTAGAATCTGCTGGAGAATTGGTACCTGCCACGACATCCGGGGCAAAACTGTAAACCAAAACAAACTCATCAGCATTCGGTGCAACCACCAAGGTGCTTTCGGCATCAATGGTGTAATCGGACAAATCCAAACTTGAACTAATTTCTAAAGAGGCATTGGTATATCTAACTATTTGCCAACCTTTTAACGATAGCGGAGTGTCCGAAGCATTATAAAGCTCTATAAACCTAGCACCCGAGTTATTGTCAGGGTCTGCCAATTCTGAAAAGAAAAGTTCTTGTGAAGTAAACTCGTCTATCACATCCTCACATCGTTCATTATTAAAAACAATATCATCTAACGTTCGAATCTGAATATAAAAATCATTATTCTCTTGAATTAACAACCCCGTAATACTTCCGCTACCTTCAGGTAAAAGTTCAGCTTGAAAGTCTGAAAAACCACTGTTTATGATTTCAATCTCATTATCGGCACAATCAACTAACAAACGTCTCGTCTCTTTTTTATCATCCGCAAAAGAAAGTCCTAGTTCTGCCGCGGAAAATTCTATATTCTCAAACTTTATTAGAGTATTGGCGCTTGTTTCTAAATTATTGGTAATACTTATTTCTGTTGGAACCACCGATTGACCCGCATCACATGACACAAATATATGTTCAAAAACCGCATTGGAAGGCAACCTTCCAATAGAAACATTGCCAAACGAAGTGAAGGTGCCTCCCAATTTATAAACATCTTTAGACTTACCAAGATATAGGCCCTTAAGCTTCAACATAAGCTTATCTCCAACACCAAAAAACAAATGGGAATCCCTTAAATCTATCTCTATCTGAAAACCATCCGTAGGGTTAGAGGGGAGGTCCTGAAAATGTAGGACTCCAAAAAAATTACCAGCACTATCTGAAGAAATTACATAACCCTCAATAATTAATTCTTCTTGTATCTGTATTGTCTCCTCACTGTACAAGCTCTTAACATCAGCAAAACTGGCGTTCGCAACCAAGTCAACAGTACAGGCAGTATCCAAAGGTTCAAAATCCTTGTTTTTTACGCAGCTACTTATCAATATACTTAACAAGTATAGAAAAAGCACCGCTATTTTTACGCTTTGATTGTATGTACTTGTGTGCAGCATATCTTAAAAACTTATAGCGAGATTAAGGAAATAGGTGCGTCCGAAACCATACCAATACTTTGGTGCAAAAGCTGGCGAACCACTTAGATTATCTTGTTGTAACTGACCAAAATTTCCGTTTCTACTCTGTTCGTAGCCACCGGTTCTAAAAGTGGTATCAAATAGATTGTTTACACTGGCGAAAACACCTATGTATTTTCCATTTTTCAACCAAGACTTACCACCAACTAAATTCAATAGATAAAAATTATCCAGCGGTTTTTGTGCTAAAAGTCTATTTACATTTTCCGTTGTAGCCTCAGGGTAATTAAGTCCCGTCTCGGGATTTAAAAAAAAGCTATTGGTCCTAGTTATTGCGGATACATTGGCATAATTGTTTGCTAAGTAGTTGGCGGTCATTCCTACCCACCAATATTTTGAATCCCGATACTCTATACCAAACGCCAATGCCTTTTGTGGCCCTTGGGCAAGTTTTAAATCCTTAAGATTGGCCGTCCCTAACTCTTTGGAACCACTAACATCTATCAACTCTTCATCGGCAGCTGCGGTATCAAAATTTATGGTTACAAAAGGGTCGCTTGCAACGGTGTAATCCCCCAATGCAGCCACTGCAGACACTTTTACCGCTGCAGACAACTGGTATTCCAATCCTAATTCCAGTCCTTTATGCAACCGATCCAAATCAGTGAGTACCTCTTGAACAAAATCCGAACCAACACCAGAGTCCACAAAGAAAAAATTAACATCTGTCGTATTCTGAAATCGGGTGTAAAAACCACTGAGCCTGCCTATAAGTTTTGGCATTCGCATGAAATAATTAACATCTATCGTACTAATTGTTTCCTTTTGCAAATTAGGGACTATCGTGTTAGATTCCCTAGGGTTGATAAACACATTTTGTAATAAGGGTGGTCTTTGCAGCAAGGCTGCATTTGAAGTTATCCAATGGCGTCCCGTAATTTTATAGGATACTCCCCCCTTTGTCCCAAGATTAGCAAAGTCTATTGTTTCGCTTTCCCTAAAAGAATTTTCTAAAAAACGTTCGTTTTTGTAAAACCCATTTCTGCGATATGAAATACTAGAATAACACGCCGCCACAAAACCTTTCCATTTATCATAATCTAGATTCAATTGAGCAAAACCATCTAAATTTTCAGCAGCGAACTCGTAATTATAGTTAAACTTTTCTCCTTCAAAACGATTGATCTCACCATCCACATTATTTCTAGTGTCCGAAAAAGGGTCTATATCTGCATGGTATTCTGCTCCTAACAAATCAGAAATCTCCGCATAGTTTTTTGAATTAAAGTGTCTATTGGTCAGCCCAAAATCCAGGCGTATTGCTTTGCTTACTTTATAATTTCCATTTATTCTAGCTGTAAACTGTGTGTCCCTAACTACATCATCGTATAAGACATAAGCTGCTTTACCATCAGCAGACAAGCTGTTGTTAGCTGTATAAATATTCTGCCAATTCCATTGTGGATCATTCAGAAAAGCAACTCTAGTCCTCTCAGCACTTACGAAATTTGCTCCAATTGGACTGTTCACGTAAAAACTGGGGAGGTACCTATAAAAACTTGGGTCCGGATTCGGTGCATTGTAGTATCCTACCCTACTTCTTGCATGCCGTCCCTTCTGGAAAGCCATGCCTAGGTTCAGATTCAACTTCTCGGAATTATGAAAATAGTTGAAGAGTACCATGGGTTCAGAAATTTTACGTTCCCTGGAATTCCGTATCTCGCCATTTTGAATTCCCCAATAGGGATTATATCTATTACCGACTAATTCATTTACCTCCTCCGTAACTGCAGAAGACCTTCCTCTTCTATTCGTAGCGGAAAATGCAGTAAGGGAAATACTGTTATTTGTATTGAATTGATATTCCAAAGCGCCATAAAACGAATATGCATCATAAAGCGTCCCGTCTATGTAGCCTTCCTTTGCCCATCTTCTGGAGGCCGATACCATATAAGCCATTCCATTTTCTTGCGCGCCAGAATTATAAGTAACCATTACTCTTCCTGTATAAGTGCGATTAGAAGCAGATGAAGATAACCTGAGGCCTGGCCGTAAGCCTGATGGTCTTAAATCAATATTGGTATTACCTAAAACACCTCCAAAAGTATAAGACGTTGCTCCTATTCCATTAGTAAATTCTTGGTTTCTTATAACATCATTTAGTCCGCCCCAATTGTTCCATTGCGGCCTACCATCAAAGAGCTTATTCATGGGAATTCCATTCAACAGTACTTCTCCATTTTGGGAATCGTATCCCCGTACTCTAAAAAAGGCCTGTCCAAAATCAAAAGCAGCCCTGTTTAAAAAAATATCTCGAGTGGATTGCAGTAAAGCAAGTGAGCTCCCATTGGCTTCATCATCCAATAACTCAGCTTCCGTTAGTGTTATAAGATTATCCTGTTTTTCTAAAGTTAAATCAGTTTCTAGATATATTTCACCTAAGACTACATCATTCCCATCAAGAAAAATAGGAATTCTTTTAGTCACGTAATCCTGAATTTCTACCCTCAGAATATACGCTCCATCTAATGCGACCTCTAAATAGAACTTTCCTAAGCTATCGGTTTGCGTCATACTTTTTTCCCCTTCCACCGTGACCTTTACCTTTGATAAGTGACTCTTGTCCAATGCTTTGAAAACAGTTCCAGAAATAACCGTATTGGTTTGGCTAGAAATAACCAGTGTAAGGGAAAAGAGTAGTATAAATAGATGTTTTCTATACATACCTGATGGTTAGTGCTTTATGCGAATTGTACTACAATATATCCAAAAAATTGGAATCACGTAAGAAGTTTCCGATTAATACAGTATATTTTAAGTCGTAATCGTGTACAAATGAAATCAAAGTTGCTTTTTATTTTAGCTTTTATCGCCTGTTTGGGTACTAGCCAAACAAAGAATGAATACCAGTTAAGAACCATCGCCTTTTACAATCTTGAAAACCTTTTCGATATTAAAAATGATAGCCTCATCTATGATGACGACAGAACACCTGAAGGAAAAGATAATTGGACACAAGTGCGATACGAACACAAACTTGCTCAATTATCAAGAGTTATATCAGAAATAGGAACAGCTACAAGTAAAACTCCTCCTGACATCATAGGTGTATGCGAAGTTGAAAATATAATGGTTCTGCAAGACTTGGTAAACCATCCAAACTTAAGGAGCTACGACTATGGCATCGTTCATTTTGATTCTCCTGATGAACGTGGAATAGACGTTGCGCTACTATATAGAAAACAAGTATTTATACCCACTACTTTTGACAGTAGACGGCTATTGTTATCTAAAGATAACGGTAAACGCGATTATACCAGAGACCAACTCGTAGTAGAAGGATTATTGGATAATGAAAAACTTCATTTTATAGTCAACCATTGGCCTTCTAGAAGTGGAGGCGAAGCCAGAAGTAGACCCTATAGATTAGCGGCAGCCAAATTGAATAAACGTATTATCGACTCGATACAAAGAAATAACGGTCTGGCAAAAATTATAAGTATGGGTGATTTTAATGATGACCCGGTAGACCCAAGTTTTAAAAAGATATTAGCTGTAAAAGGTGAAAAAAAACAACTAGATTCAGTCAGTCTTTTTGGCCCTATGGAAAAGTTATTCCGCAAAGGAGAAGGTTCATTGGCCTACCGAGATAAATGGAACGTTTTTGATCAGATTTATATGACCTCTAATCTTGTTACTGCTACACTAGAAAACTATTGTTTCTGGAAAGCAGGAATTTTCACACCCAAGTATCTTATTGACCCAAAAGGTAAATATAAGGGGTATCCCTTGCGTACATATGCAGGTGGAAGCTATATTGGCGGTTATAGCGACCACTTTCCAGTATACATTTATCTGATTAGGAAAAATGATTCATCAAGATAAATAATACACTACTTCAGATTTTGGATTATAATATTACGCCATTTTACCTTTATACCCCCGCCATCATGTATTTGTAGTAAAACTGCACCTTCTCCTGCACCAATAATTTCATCCTTTAATGAAATCATTTTAGTCCCGTTGAGCCAAGAAGTTAAGTTATCACCGTCTACCTTGATTTTCATTTTATTCCATTCTCCCATTTTCAAGGCCTTATCCTTTTTTGGGTCTGGTTTTATAAGCCAATTTCTTCCATAGGATTCATACACTCCGCCTGTATGCTTTCCTGGTGGTGCAATTTCTACCTGCCAACCACTAACGGTAGTACCTTCTACTGTAGAACGGATAAACACACCACTGTTGCCGTCCGCCTCCTGCTTAAACTCCAGCTCCAACACATAATTCTTGTAATTGTCATTGGTAGAAAGATAGCCGTAACCCTTATCTGGTCCACTTTCGCATACAAGGAGTCCATCCTCAACGTACCATTTTTCAGTTCCATAAATTGTCCATCCATCCAAGTTTTCGCCATTAAACAATGCTTTTTTTTGAGCAGAAACGCTTAGCACAAATAATAGTATAATGACTGATAATATGTATTTCATAAGTATAAATTTTAGGTTTATTTAAGTTAAAGCATATCCGTATTAATGAACAAAAACGGAAAAAGCACAACGTTGGATTTTTAGATTTTGGTATGGTTTTGGCCTGAACCAATCAAAAGTGAATAAAAGACTTTCGAATAGTTTAATTGGTTTACTCCTATGTTACTATGGAAAAAATGTGATTAACTAAACCATTGACCCCAAGGGATCCTACTAAGGATAAGTAAGAGTCCAAGTCCGTAAAAAATAGCTATACTTTTAAATTTTTTATCTCCTTCTACAAATTTCTTGTGACGGGACCAGCCTACAGTAATCAATACAATCGCAATAATATTTATAAATGGATGTTCTACAGCCAATAGTCGTGCTAAAGAGGACAACCCACCCATACCAAATTCCTGTATCGCGCTAAAACCGTTTGGTGATACAAAATAAAGAATAAGCCCAATTAACAATTGAATATGACACAAGATCAAAGCAAAGAGACTTAACCTCAAGTCTTTACCCATATTAAATATTCTTTTTGACAAAAGCCCGGTTATGGCATTGGCCACCGCCAAAAAAAGAACAGCTAGTGCTGCATAAGCCAAGTAGGAATGTAGCATTTGAATGGTTTCGTACATGTTTTTTAGTTTAGAGAATAAAAATAGGGATTTTTAGGCATAAAAAAAGCCCTGCAGTAGTGCAGGGCTTTTTTAATATTAATTACTTGACGCTTAGTTGAACAAGTAACGTACACCTACTTGTAATCTCCACGTATTCGCTAAACTAGAGGATTGTATGAAAGATTCCCTTGGGAAATCCGATGTTCCACTTTGCGTATTTAGCCTGTATATTGGCTCATTCGCAGCATTTCTTCCTCTATAGTTCAATACGTTTTCTTGAGTTGCAAATTGTGGTACGCCCCAGTCCGAATTGAACATGTTACCTATATTCAAGAAATCCATTGATAACTGAATAGTATTCTTATTGTTCTCAGTCAACTCAATATCCTGAGTTATTCTAAGGTCATATCTGTTTACCCAAGGCAATACAGCCCCATTGCGCTCAGATACTTCGCCTCTAATTTCACTTAAATACTCATCCTGCTCAATGTAATTGTTCAATGAATTTATCTGTGCCTCTTCTGTTACTATATTACCATTAATGCTAAACTCTTCAAAATTAAGCTCGGAAGCATCGTTTGGAACGTATAGTAAACGATCGGAGTTATCTCCAAAATTACCGGAATAGGTATAGCTATATCTGCCGTTTTCTCCACCTTCCCAAAATAATCCAATTGTAGTACCGTCTTTTTGATAATTTAAGTTCGCAATAAAACGGTTGGGTTGATTCTGAGCAGAAAAACCTAGCTCCGGATCGTTTCTATCTTCCTGAACAACTGCTGACCACAATGAACCTGCCTGAGAACCTCCTGTGGCACCTAAGTCATAAGCTCTTGATGTCACATAAGATATAGATCCAAAAAACCCATTATCAAATTGCTTTGAAAACGTAAAAGCCAATGAATGGGAGTATGGCGTTCTATTTGAATTGGTCAATAAAAATACATTTCTAAAGTCATCGTCATTGGAATAACCACCATCCCAATAAGGTCTGGCATCAGGTCCTGCCAAAACACCATCAGCTTCTCTAAGAACCGGGTTAAATACATTAACGGCAGTTGTTTCTCTAGAGTAAATGAAATCAACAGTACCTGTAATACCCCAAGGCAATTCGTGGTCTACACCAATATTGGTTCTCCATGTTTGTGGTAATCTAAAATCACGATCTGATAAGTTCAGCTCATTAGATAAGGTCTGACCTGGATCTGCCGGAGTACCAAAGGCAATATCTGGATTAAATACATAGTTTGGACCTAATTCGCCCGCAACCTCATCACCTTCAAAACCAATTCCTCCACGAACCACTCCAGATCCGTTTACTTGGTTACTCATCCATACAAAAGGAATACGACCGGAGAAAATACCGGTACCACCTCTCACTTGTGTTTTACCTTCACCCTTTACGTCCCAGTTGAAACCAATTCTTGGAGACCATAAAGGTCTAACCTTTGGAAACTGACTTACATCCGGTGTAAAGCTATCACCATTACCATCAACGAAAGTTTTGTTCAAATCGTCCAACAAAGTGTTTGATGGAATATCGGTAGTATAGAATGGTAAATCAATTCTAAGTCCCGCTGTTAACTTTAAATTATCGTTTACCTGATATTCGTCTTGGAAATAAACCCCAAATTGTCCAAAATTAGTCTCATCAACTGGTGGTGTTGTTGAGCCATCCAAAGCAAAACTTTTAGCAAATGCATCTGGATATGCTCCTGGCGTTTGATTGATAACTGTTTCAACAAAGCTATCACGACTTGTAAAACGGTAAAAACCATTGAACACAGGGTTAAAAGCATTTTTAAACGTCATCAATTCCAAGTTAGCACCTATGGTATAGGTATGCTTGCCTGAGTAGATAGAGAAATTATTGGTAATATTAAAAACGTTATTTTCCAACAAGTTCCCTACGGTAAACAATTCATTACCCAATGCTGTATAGTACAATAAATTTCCAGAAGCATCTGGTTCCAATACCTCGATGAACGGGAAGTCTTGACCACCTGGGATACCCCTTTTTGGATCCTGTATAGCCGTATACCCAATATTTAATTGGTTAGACATGTTATCCGATACTTTAGAGTTCCACTCCCCAACAATCGACTCTACCAAGCGATCATTAGTATAGTTGGCATTAGCAAAAGTTACAGCCTCTATACCTTGTCTGCTGGTATTTCTGTAACGCGTAGGCAAAAATCTATTTGAGTTCCCGTTAATTCTAATGTCCTGAGCTTGGTTGTATCTATTGTAACGTAACGAAAACTTATTGTTCTGATTTAAGTTATAATCCAAACGGGCATTAAAACGTGTTTGTTCGGAGGCAAACGGATAATTTTCGTAAGGTCCTGTTTCATACCCATAAAGATTACGCATACTTTCTTGAATAAAATCCAAATCCGAAGCGGGTACTCTAGAAATAGTTAAACCATCTGGAGTAAGACCTGGCCTAGCAGCTTGACGTTGAAAACCAGGAATTGCGCTTAGCTCCTCTTCATAACTCACAAAAAAGAAAAGCTTATCCTTAATAATTGGCCCACCTATGGTAATCCCTTTAATATCATTTTGCGAGTCTCCACGATTCAACTCCAAATTTCTAAGCCTATCACCCACCATTTGTTCGTTTCTAAACAAATAATAAACAGAACCTTTAAATTCATTCGTTCCAGATTTGGTAATGGCATTAACCGAGGCTCCAGTAAAACCAGCCAATCTAACGTCCATAGGGGCCAGATTTACCTGAACTTCCTCAATAGCATCCAAAGAAATTGGATTACCACCTGCAAATTGTCCTGATCCTAAACCAAAATTATTATTGTAAATATTACCATCAATCGTGTAGTTATTAAACCTACTTGATGTTCCTGCAAATGAACTTCCATTACTCTGTGGTGTAAGTCTTGTAAAATCCTCGATACTTCTGTTTACCGTAGGCAGGGCATCAATTTTATCCCTAGAAAGGTTGACCGAAGCACCAGTTCTATCCGGATCAATTATGTTACCCCTTGTAGAAGTAACAACAACTTCTTCCAGTTCCATTCCTTCACTTAAGACTACTTTTAGATTGTAGCTCTGGCCTAAACCTAAGGTTATGCCTTCGAAAGTTCGGTCCTGAAAACCTACGTAAGTTATCTTAACTGAGTAAGGTCCACCTACTCTAATATTGGGTAGATAAAATCTACCATCTTCATTAGAAATGGCTCCGTAAACAGATCCTGATGGCGTATGCGTAGCTACAACGTTTGCACCAAAAAGGGATTCCCCAGATTCATCGGCAACCGTACCTTGCATACTTGAGGTTGTAACCCCTTGCGAAAAAGCACTTGCAACCATTAAAAAGGCAGCAAACGCCAAGTACATTTTTTTCATTTTTTTTTGTATTTGTTAGTTTTTAACTTGCTGCAAAAGTCTTGTATTTTTGAAATTCTAACGTTAAGACAACGTTAAATCAGCATTGTTAAAAATAAGTTAATTAGAACAAATACTTTCCTGAAAATAAAGAAGTTATCAAGAATTCTTAAAAAATAAAAAATAATAGGGATTAACTCTTAAAATATTGAAGAAGCTGCAATGTAGAGCTATCATGATCTGCAATTTCGGAACCTTCAATATCCTTGAGAATAGTTCCAGCTAACTGTTTTCCCAACTCTACACCCCATTGGTCATAGCTAAAAATATTCCATACAATGCCTTGTACGAATATTTTGTGTTCATAAAGTGCAATCAGAGACCCTAAAGACGCCGGCGTAAGTCTATTTATCAGCAGTGTATTTGTGGGTTTGTTTCCTTGAAAAACTTTGTAAGGCGCCAACAACTCTATTTCTGTGTCCGAAAGGCCTTGTGCCTTAAGTTCTGATAAAACCGTTTCATTTGTTTTGCCGTTCATTAAGGCTTCCGTTTGAGCAAAGAAATTAGCCATAAGCTTGTTATGATGATCAGTTTCACCATGTAAAGCATGTTTAAAACCTATAAAATCTGTTGGAATTAACTTTGTTCCTTGGTGCATGAGCTGAAAAAAGGCATGTTGCGCATTAGTTCCGGGCTCTCCCCAAATGATGGTCCCTGTTTCATAGGCCGTCTTATTACCATTCCTATCTACACTTTTGCCATTACTCTCCATGATTCCCTGCTGCAAATAGGCCGAAAACCTACTCAAATACTGCGTATAAGGTATAATAGCTTCCGTTTCTGCACCATAAAAATTATTATACCAGATACTCAATAGAGCCATGAGAACGGGCATATTTTCAGAAAAATCCGCTTCCTTAAAATGGGTATCCATAGCATTGGCACCCTTCAAAAGGTTGTCAAAATTCTCATATCCGACCGCTAGAGCAATGGAAAGACCAACGGCACTCCATAACGAGAAACGACCTCCAACCCAATCCCACATAGGAAAAACATTGTCGTCCAAAATTCCAAATTCGCGTATTTTTTCTTTATTCGTAGAAACTGCGGCAAAATGTTTCGCAATATCTTCTTGTTTAGCATGTTTCAAAAACCACTTTTTTATCGTGGTAGCGTTACTTAGCGTTTCTTGTGTGGTAAACGTTTTAGATACCACAACGAACAAAGTAGTTTCAGGATTTAGTTCTTTTAAAACTTCGGTAACATGATCCCCATCTACATTACTTACAAAATGTACTTTTAAGTGATTCTTATAGAATTTTAATGCTTCCGTAACCATGGCAGGACCTAGATCAGAACCACCTATGCCAATATTCACCACATCTGTAAACGCCTGTCCGGTATATCCTTTCTTATCTCCATTAATTATGGCATTTGTAAAGGCTTTGATGTTTTGCTTTACTTGATAGACTTCTGGCATTACATTCACACCATCAGCACGTATAACATCGTCTTTTTTTGCTCTTAGCGCAGTATGCAATACAGCTCTACCTTCTGTTTGGTTTATCGCTTCCCCATTAAAACAGGCTGCAATAGCATCTCTTAATTTCACCTCATCAGCAAGCTCTAACAACAAGGATAACGTTTCCTGTGAAATCCGATTTTTAGAATAATCCAATAAAAAATCATCCCACTTTAAAGTGAATTTGGATGCCCTACCCGAATCCATTCGAAAATGAGTTGTAAGCTTCTCATTTTTCGTGTTGTTATAGTGAGCTGTTAATTTGGCCCAAGCTTTTGTAGTTGTTGGGTCAATTTTAGGTAAGGACATATTAATCGTTAAGGGTTATTAAATTTTCTTCTTCATTCTCGAAAATGGTGTATTCAATACAATCCAGTTGTTCCTTCAATGGATTAACGTGACCCATATATGTAACTCGGAGAGAATCTGCGATTGGTTCAGCTGCTGGTAATTTTTCACGTAAGGGGTCTACCTGCCTGCCATGCTTCCAAAAACGATAACACACATGAGGGCCTCCGGTATTTCCTGTCATGCCTACCCAACCAATAACGTCCCCTTGGCGCACGTATTCTCCTCTTTTGACTTTCTGCTTTTTCATGTGCAAATATTGGGTGCTGTACGTTCCGTTATGCTTTATTTTCACATACCTTCCGTTACCTCCCCTTCTAGTAGACTCTGTAACCGTGCCATCTGCGGTAGCAATAATAGGAGTTCCAATAGCAGCAGCATAGTCCGTCCCTTTGTGAGGCCTCACCTTATAACCGTAATAGGCAATACGTCTTTTTAAATTATATCTTGATGATACCCTGTAGCCAAATTTAATCGGTGCTTTTAAAAAGGTGCTCCTCAGATTGTTCGCATCTTGATCAAAGTAATCCGTAATCTGTTTTAAGGAGTCGGTCTCATAAGCAAACGCATAAATAGGCTTACCCTTATGTTCAAAATAGGCAGCTTCTATTGGTTCAAAGCCTGCATAAATACTATCGTTAATGTAGCGTTCTTTGTAAAGAATCTTGAACTTATCTCCTTTTTCAAGACTAAAAAAATCAATAGTCCACGCATAAATTTCTGATAAAGATATGGTTACCGCATAATCTACACCAAGCGTATCTAAAGATTCGGATAAGTTGTTCTTAATAATGCCTGCAACTTCTCGTTGCACATATTTTATTTTTTTTCTACTAGTATAGGCATGGACCGTGTCTCTAAAATCTACGACCGTGTAATTAATTCTATCGTTTTCATAGATAAAAAATTGTGTGGTCTGAGCCGTATCCTTCGACTTTAAGATAACGTAAGGTTTCCCAATTTTTATCCTTTTCACATCAAAGGTGTCTTTAAATTCTTCGGCTATTTTAATAATTTTAGGATAGTCTACTTCATGGTCTATCATCAATTTTCCGAAACTATCCCCTCGTTTAATGGTGTCGCGTAGTACCGCAAAATCCCTTAAATCAAAACCGTATGATTTAGGAACCGGTTTTTCTATAATAGGTATCTGTGCTATTTCCTTAGTTTCCTGTTTTTGCTCCGTTTTACACGAAAAAAGCACAATAAGTGCCAACAAAGTGCCCCAATATTTCTGCATTACTTCTGTTTACTTTTTTTCAGGGTTAAAGATATGGTCTACCCATTGTTTACCCCACTCATTTAACTCCTTATTTGCATATAATGACGGAAAAAATATCACTCTCTGGAAACTAGGCGGCAAATATTCCTTCCAATTGGTTCCCCCAGTAGCCTCGATACTACTGCCCTCTCTGCTAAGATAGCGATGTGCGGACCCCATGTGCATTAAAGGCCAATTGACATTCGCGTTCAAATCCATTGCTTTTAAAGCGCTTAGTAGCTCCTTATCATCTTGATGCCTCTTCGGTAGTGCCAAATATTTCATATAAATATTAGTATCCTGCATCTCTCTGGCAATACGAACCAACCTTGGTGTGTACCTATACTCAAACTGTTTTAGTGTTAAGGTTTTTTCGCCAGTAGAAATATCTGTCGCACCTTTTTTCCAATATATGTTTTCATAGAGCTCCTCAATGGTGTTTTTTGATGAAAAAGAATCACGTTTGGTGTGATGAACCAAATGTTCCATTGCCGTTGCGTAAATCTCAATCATTCTATATTGAGCGGATTGAAAACCGCTTGCGGGCAATAATGCCATACGATATTGAAGAAATTGCTCCCGCTCCATTCCTTTTATCATGATACCAAAGGAGGAAATAAGTGCTGTATAATAACTGTTGATACGCCTTAATTTTTCAATGAAAAAATCTAGTTTTTGTGATTTATCATCTACCAATTGCTTCTGTTCATGGAGAATGAGTTTAAAATACAACTCAGTAATCTGATGGTACATGATGAAAATTTCTTCATCAGGAAAATGCGTTCTGGGCACTTGGAGGCTTAAGAGTGTGTCTAAGTGAATATAATCCCAATACGTGAGATAACGTTGGTATAGCAGACCGTCTAAATAAGAGCTTAAATCCTGACCTGAATCCTTGTATTTATCCTCAAGTTTTG
>CBDUKC010000030.1:0-17483 GCA_965367705.1 uncultured Maribacter sp.
AAACCTTCAATTTCCATTTGATAGGTCATTTCTGCTACTCTTTTGTGCTCTTCTGCACGCCCTTGTGGCAAACTATTTAAGTGATTGATTTTGGCAGATGTAAAAAGAGCGGCTGACGAATTTTTACAAGTAGCCACACACGCTCCACAGCCTATGCAAGCAGCGGCGTCCATTGCCCTGTCCGAGACCTCTTTGGGTATGGGAATCGCATTTGCTTCTGGGGCTGTGCCCGTTTTTGCACTTATGTACGCACCTTGTTCAATAACTCGATCAAAAGCCGAGCGATCCACAATGAGGTCTTTAATTATTGGAAAAGACGCTGCGCGCCATGGTTCTACCACAATGGTATCGCCATCCTTAAAACTACGCATGTGCAATTGGCACGTAGTCATATGATCATTAGGTCCGTGAGCGCGTCCGTTGATAAATACACCGCATTGTCCACAGATTCCTTCACGGCAATCATATTCGTAAGCAATAACTTTCTCATCGTTTAGAACAAGCAGTTCGTTTAAATGGTCCAATGCCTCAAGAAAGGACATATCCTCAGTTAGTCCATCTACGTCATATGATCTTAGGACACCTTTATCCTTAGGTCCTTCCTGTCTCCAGATTTTGAATATTACTTTCATTATGTGCTATTTATAACTTCGTACTGATGGTTTTACAAATTCAAATTCCAATACTTCTTTGTGTAGTTTATAATCTCCGTTATCATATTCCCAAGCGGAGACATAGGAATAGGCCTCATCCACACGAACAGCTTCGCCTTCTTGGGTCTGGAATTCTTCCCTAAAATGTGCCCCGCAAGACTCGTTCCGTTCTAGTGCATCCGTACACATTAAAATCCCTAGTTCTATGAAATCTGCTAATCGCAATGCTTTTTCAAGTTCCGTATTCAATTCCTTACTATCTCCGGTGACCTTTACATCGCTCCAAAAAGCATTTCGAATTTCCTTGATTTGTTGAATGGCCTTTTCCAATCCTTCTTTGTTGCGGCTCATGGCACACTCTTGCCACATCACCTTACCTAGCTCCCTATGAAAATGATCTACTGTATGTGTGCCATGTACGGCAAGTACACGGTCTATATGCAGTTTTACTTCTGCTTCTGCTTTGGTAAACTCCGGGTGGTCTATTGTTGGATGGTCGTTCTTAATTTCACTGGCCAAATAATTATTAATGGTGTTGGGTAGGATAAAATACCCGTCTACGCTGGCCTGCAACAAGGAGTTAGCACCCAAACGATTAGCACCATGGTCGGAGAAATTACACTCTCCCACAGCATATAAACCAGGAATGGTGGTCATTAATTCATAATCTACCCAAAGTCCACCCATAGAAAAATGGGCAGCGGGTGAAATTTGCATGGGCTCTTTATAGGCATCGATACCCGTAATTTTTTTATACATTTTAAAAAGATTGCCATAGCGATCTTGTATGGTTTCTAAACCAAATTGCGCGATGGCATGTTTAAAATCGAGATATACGGCATTCTTTAGTCTTCCTACTCCAAAACCTTCGTCAATACGTTCCTTAGCCGCTCTGGAGGCAATGTCGCGTGGTGCCAAATTTCCAAAACTGGGATACCGTCGTTCTAAATAATAATCGCGTTCCTGTTCTGGAATGTCATTGGCTAGCCGCATATCCTCTCTTTGTTTGGGCACCCAAATCCTACCATCGTTCCGTAAGGATTCAGACATTAACGTAAGCTTTGATTGGGCTTCACTGGATTGTGGTAGGGCGGTCGGATGTATTTGGGTAAAACTAGGCGCTCCAAACAGCGCCCCTTTTTTATGGGCTTTCCATAAAGCACTGCCATTGCAGCCTATGGCTAGTGTTGATAGTCTAAAAACTCTGGAATATCCTCCCGTGGCTAACACAACGGCATCTGCCGCGTAGCGTTTAAGTTCCCCTGTAACCAAATCACGAACAATAATACCCTTTGCTTTTCCATCAATCACCACAAGGTCTAACATTTCACTACGTGGAAACATCGCTACCTTTTTGGCACGTACCATTTTGTACAACTGGGAATATGCCGCCATTAATAACTGTTGTCCTGTTTGCCCTCTAGCATAGAAGGTTCGCTGTACCTGTACACCGCCAAAACTACGATTGACCAAAGTACCCCCGTACTCCCTTGCAAAAGGTACGCCTTGCTGCACGTAGTGGTCTATAAGCGGAGCGGACAATTCCGCTAACCGATATGTATTTGCTTCCCGAGATCTGAAATCGCCCCCTTTTAGCGTGTCATAAAACATGCGCCAAACACTATCCCCATCATGTTGATAGTTTTTGGCCGCATTAATTCCGCCTTGGGCGGCTACCGAATGCGCTCGCCGTGCCGAATCTTGGTAGCAGAAGCATTTTATGTCATAGCCTAACTCGGCTAATGTAGATGCCGCACCGGCTCCCGATAGTCCCGAACCAACTACAATGACACTGAGTTTCTTTTTATTGGCTGGGTTTATCAATTGTGATTTTACTTGATAATTTCGCCATTTATCTTGAAGGTCCCCTTCTGGAATTTTCGCATCTAATTTCATCTTCCTATACTATTTGAAATAAACAATTAAAGGGATTATCCCAAAACCTACGCCCATAATAATGGCATAAACCAAGGCTATCTTGGCAATCATTCGAAGTCCATTTTTATGATAGAATCCCAGGGTCTTAAAAGCACTTTTGAAACCATGATGTAAGTGAAATGCCAATGGAATTACCAATAGTGTATAAAAAATCACGTAGTAGATATTATGAAATAAACTACTAGTTACTTCGTAGACATCTATATTTCCGGCGGTGTCCAAGCCAACAGAATCGCCTATTCCCAATTTTATACGGGCCCAAAAATTTGCCAAGTGCACTACAATGAAAAGAAGAATCATAGTACCGATAAGACCCATGTTTTTCGAAGTCCACGTACTGTTCTCTTTAGAATTATTCATTACATATTTTTGTGGTTTTGCTTTTCTATTGCGCAGTGTGATGAGCAAGGCATAAAAAACATGAAGAATTATGGATGCGTAAAGCGCATAAGCTACTAATTTTATTAATGGATTTTCCCGCAATGTGGTGGAATACGCATTGTACAGACCTCTTGCTGTTGCTTCTGGTAACAACAAAATACAATTCGCGGATAAATGCACTACTAAAAAAATACACAGGAACAAGCCAGTTCCAGCGATTATGGTTTTTCTAAGAAACAATTTGTTGTTGGTCATAGGCTGCCTTGGTTAAGTAAATGTTTTTAGATATGGCACGATAAGAAATTATGCATTGCGAGATAGGTATACTGGACCATATAGGATTAGTAGGTATTTCTATTTTTTAAATCCGAAATCAAAACGCAGGAGTACGGATTAAACGCGCTTTATACTGATAGGACAATATATGTAATTTAATGAATAATGATTAATCGATAGCCAGAATTGGTATTTTTGAATGAAGTGTCAATAGTTGGGTCAGCTGCCCTGCTGATGCTTTACTTTTTTTACTGTGGTTACGAGGAAGAATGGTTATCAGGTCAATTGCCTTTTCGGCCGCATAGCCTAAGATACCTTCCAAAATATCAGGATTTTCTATAAATGTATGCTCGGAGTAAAAGTTTTCCAGGTAGTAGGCCAAGGTGTTTTCATTCTTTTTATCTACTTCAGAATAGCCATAGGATTCAGGTCGGTTTTCTATGGTAACGACATGTACTTTCGCATTAAATTTGCGACTAATATCCAAAAGTGTACCCAATGCCCTTTTATCTTCAATTTCTTCTTTACCTAGAACAAATACAATATTTTTTAGTTTGAAATCCTCCGTAGTGTATGGAACTACTAAGACGGGGCACTCTACGTCAAGAACTACTTTTGTGGTGTTCGTCATAGCAACGTTATCGTCCGTTATCATTCCAAAAGTGCCCATGATAATCAAATCGATATTTTGCTCTTTTTGAATTTTAATTAACGATGCGGTCAAGGATCCTGATGCAATTAGCCATTTAATCCGGTCCTTTATCTTAAATTCATCTATTATGGCCTCGAAGGCCGCTTCAATGCCTTCTGGATTAGGTTCTTCTGTGATATGGCATAGGACAATTGTCATCTTTTTATTCTGTCCTATAAAATCCACAGCATAGTCTAGTGCTTTTTTTGAAGTTCTTGAAAAGTTAAATGGAATTAGAATCTTTGCAATTTTATCCATGACGGCCTATTGTTTATCGTTACACTAACAAAAATATAACTCAAAACCTTCTTTCAGTATGACCGTGGTCATGTCTGAACATAAACTAGAAGACTAGTTTTGTAAAAGGTTCGACTTCTTATATTCAAGGCTATCTTTTTCTTGTTTTTTCTCCAATTTTCGAAAATACCGCTTAGTCAAAAAGTTATGCTTTAATGCTTCCATATTCTCATTGAAGCGTTCCGTACCCTGTTCAATATTTTGCATGGTCCTATTTAATTGATTAACCAAAGTGGTATCTTTTGAGAGGTAGCTTATTGCACCGTTTCCATCTTTGACTTCATTGAAAATAGTGTTTAAATTTTGTGTCATTATTTTTATTTCGATACTCGAAGTTTCAAGATTGTCGATTACAACTCGCATTTTTCTGGCAGAAATGGTGTCGCTAAGTAAAACTCCAGCTGTACTTTCTTTAAAATTTATACTTTCCATTATTTTATTCAATTGAGAAAAGGTAGTATTGGCCTGATTACTTGTTTGTTTTAAATGGCTAAGGGTTTGCTTTAGGTCGTTCGCCATGATGCTATCATTGAGCAAACTTCCTAGAGTTCCATTGCCTTTTGTTAGCGCTTGGGATACTTTTAATAAATCGGCAGTCAACAATGCAGCATTTTCATTCGTGGTATTCAAGGTATTCATCATGTCTTGGGTAGCCACTTTACTATACGACTGTAACGCATCACCTGGTTGAATCAACTTTGTATTGCCAGCCCCAGGAACAATGTTGATTAACATGCTACCAACCAGTCCGTCTGAACCAATTGTCGCAATGGCGTCTTTTTTAATATGATTACGCATCTCATTCTTTATAATCATATTAACCCGTATGGTGGTATCGTTTACCATTTGTATGCCATTGACCGTACCCACATTGATACCCGAAAAGCGCACATTGTTACCATGTTGAAGTCCGTTCGCATTTTTGAAGGTTGCACTTATATCAAAGGTCTTTCCAAACATATTTTGACGGTTCCCTATGAGATATGCGGCAAGAAGTAACAATGCCGTGCCTATAATTACAAAAATCCCTAATCTTAAGTTTTCTAACCTTGTCTTTGCCATAGATTTATTTTTTAAAAAATGCGGCTACTTTGGGGTCTAATGAGCCTGATAATTCTGCATAAGTGCCTTGTGCATAATTGATGCCATCGACTAACAATATCATTCGTTCAGAAATAACCCGTGCGCAATCCACGTCATGTGTAATAATTAATGATGAGGTACCGTATTTTTTTTGAATGTTCCTCATGAGTTCTATTATTTCTTTGGAGGTGATAGGATCTAATCCGCTGGTCGGTTCATCGTATAGTATGATTTTTGGTTTTAATATAAGTGTTCGCGCCAATGCAATCCGTCTTTTCATACCTCCTGAAAGTTCAACCGGCATTAAATCTATTGTATGTGCAAGCCCAACATTTTCTAAGGCCTCCAGTACTAGGGGAGTAGTATCATCGATAACACCTAACTTTTCTTTGTGTCTGCGCATGGGAAACTCCAAATTCTCGCGGACAGTCATAGAATCATACAAGGCACTACCTTGAAAAAGAAATCCGATATCCGAGCGTAATTCATCTAAGGTTTGGCGATTCAAAGTGGAAATTTCTTTCCCCATAACTTCTATATAACCACTATCTGGGGCCATAAGCCCTACCAAACATTTTATCATCACAGATTTACCAGAACCCGATTTGCCCATCACTACGAGATTTTCACCTTCGTGAAGCACCATATTGAATCCGTTTAGAACGATATTGTTGCCAAAACTCTTATACACGTCTTTAATACGGATAACCGCTTTTCTGGCAGAATCGTTATTTGATTTCTTTAAGCTATCGGTTTGTATGCTTTTTTTATCTTTTACCATCTTAGAGTTCATAAAAAATATCAGAAATAAAAACAGCTATAAAATCTACAATAAATAGCAAAATAGAAGCCATAACCACTGCGGTATTGGCCGCTATACCTACGCCAGCCGTACCTTTTTTACTAGTATAACCTTTATAGCATCCTACTAACCCAATAACAAATCCAAAAAAGAAGGATTTTATGGTGGCAGGTACTAAATCCCCAAAACTCAGCGCATCAAAAACGGTATTGAAATAGAGTAGAAAAGACACTTGCCCTTTTAAATTCTCTACTAAAGCAGAACCGTAAAGTGCTATCAAGTCCCCAAAAATTACTAAAAGTGGTAACATAAAAGTGGTTGCTAAAATTCTGGTGACCACTAAATATTTAAATGGATTGGTACCAGAAACTTCCATGGCATCAATTTGCTCTGTAACCTTCATGGAACCTAGTTCAGCCCCTATGCCAGAGGCAATTCGTCCAGCACAAATCAATGCAGTGATTACCGGTCCTATTTCACGGACGATTGAAATACCTACCATATCGGGCATCCAGGAAACGGCTCCAAATTCAAGTAGGGTGGGCCTCGACTGTAGTGTAAACACCAAACCAATAATGAAACCTGTTAGTCCTACTAAAAATAGAGACCGTACTCCCAAATGATAACACTGCCGTAGGAATTCCTTAAACTCGAAAGGAGCTGTAAAAGTCTCTTTGAAAAAACGACCGGCAAAATAGGATAATTCTCCTATTTGAATAAAAAATTGTTTTATCCGCTCCATAATTTCAGATATAGCTAGGATTGGTTTTAATAAATCGGCCATATTCAAATGTAAAATAAAAGGGATGCCCTAAAAATGACCAAAATCATTCCGCTCCCATGAAATCTAATCACGTGTTTTGGTAAGGGAGCATTTAGTATAGAAGAATAGCGGATAGCATGCCCTTAGCGCAAAACGAGTATAGTTCGTGCTACAAGTGGTGAGGTGATGTAAGAAGTGACAAACCTTGACTAAAGGTAATTACTTATTCACATGGCGCTATACTATCTAAATATGCCTATGGTCAGCACATGAGAAACTAATTTAGGTAAAAATCAAGATGCGATAGGATTAGGAGGAATCTGGGAAAGGTTTTATGATATAAGGGCTACAATGCCTCGTATCTATTTAATTTTTTTCTAAGCATTTGCAACTCCGCGTTCATCTGCTGTGTTCGCTCCAGTAAGTAGTAAATAGCCTCTATGCCATCTATGTTAATTTGTAAATCTTGGTGCAACCGCACCATTTTTTCTACTTTGGGCAATTCCTCTATGTAAATGAACTGCTGGTCGTCAATGACTTTTAAGGCAATCAATTCATATTCTTGCAATTGGAATATAAAGGCTTCTTTAATGTCGTGACTTGAACAAAAATCCTTGATATGTATAAATTCTACTTCCATATTTTTAAGGTTAAAGATTCGTTGCTTGCAGTTGTTGAAAAAGTTCTTTTTGCTCTGTGTTAAGGTTTGTGGGAATCTTAACTGCATAGGTAACGTAGAAATCCCCGAATTGGCCTGTCTTTTTATACTTGGGTAAACCTTTGCCTTTTAGTTTTACTTTCGTTCCATTTGCCGTACCCGGTTTTACTTTCAGTTTTACTTTTCCGCTTAAGGTAGCTATTGTAATTTCTCCACCAAGTACAGCTGTGGTCAGGGGTATTTCTTCAGATTTGAAGAGGTCCGCATTTTCCCTTGCGAAACTGGTGTTATTCTTAATATTAAAGGTAATGTATAAATCTCCTGAAGGTCCATTATTGGCTCCAGGTCCACCATGTCCAGATATTTTAATTGTTTGTCCATGTTCCACTCCGGCGGGAACGGTTATGCGGATATTTTTATTATTAACCGTTAAGGTGTGTTTTTGGGTAGTAAGCGTGTCGGTTAAATTAAGTTGAAGCTCTGCATTGAAGTCCTGCCCTCGGAATCTACCTCCTCTTTGAGAGGCACGGAAAGTACCGCCACCGAACATGTTTTCGAAAAAATCTGAAAAGTCCTCGGATGATTGTCCTCCGGAATAGGTATAGCCTCCAAAACCGCTATCTGGTCGTCTCGTTTTTTTCTGTTTTTCGAACTCGTCAGCATGCTGCCAGTCCTTTCCGTATTGGTCGTATTTTTTTCGTTTCTCAGGGTCGCTCAACACCTCATTAGCTTCATTTATCTCTTTGAATTTTTTTTCGGCCTCCGTATCCTTTGGATTTAAATCAGGATGGTATTTTCTGGCCAATTTTCGATACGCCTTTTTGATATCGGCTTCTGTCGATTTTTTTGTAATTCCCAGTACTTTGTAGTAGTCTATGAACTCCATAAAGCTTTAGCTGTTTTTACTGAATAGAATAAAGGGTTAATAATGACATGTACATCATCCAGAAGAATGTTCTTCGAGAGTGGTATGTTACTATTGTGATTCAAATGTAATGGCTAACTTGTTTATAGGATATGATAAATGTCAGATGATCTTATTTTTTAGATCTGATATAAAAATTATTTTCTGCTTGTTCCATCACAAAATAAACAAAATCCATGTGGTCAAATAGCATATTCCAATCTTTCACAGCATAGCTTTTTATCTAAAGTAGACTAGTGTTTGGATAGCCTTTATTTATTATTCGAACATGGTTAATTTCCTAGTTTTTAACGGATGTATATCTTTTTGGCACACTTTTTTTAGGTAATTTCAAGATTATAAACAGCTCTTTGATAATGCTATTAGCTTTCCTGTATTAAACAATTCATTGTAATTTATTTATGTTTTAATGAATGGGTAGCCAGGCTAGCTTTACCTGCTCCAAATAAAAAATTCAATCATTTTCGTGATTGGATTTTTTTTGGTTAAAGTAATAACTAAGGTATTAGCTCAGCACATCTGTTTCCCCAGGCGTGGGGATGGGATAATGTCCATTTTCATCGGGTTGTGTAGGTGGCATGGAATCCCAACTTAACTCTTTTGGAACCAGCAACTTTTCCGATTTCATGGCTTCTTCCCATGTGACTACTTTTCCTGAGTATGTTGCCATTCTTCCTAAGATGGCCGTCATAGTACTTTTTGCCCCATTCTCGGCATCACTAATGACTTCATTATTTCTAATCGAAGCAAACAATCTGTTGTGCTCTACTTGATACGGATTTGGATCGTCTTTCCCTCGGTGTTCAAAAACAGGATTTCCTTCTAGGTCGACTATGGTTGCGGTGCCTGCATCTTTCATATCTATACGACCTTTGGTGCCTTGAAAATTCTCGCCTACTTTGGACCATGTTCCAGGTTGGTGTCTGCACTGACTTGATATTACGGCGCCACTAGGATAGGTGAATTCAACAAAATGATGATCAAATATTTCACCGTGATCTATCCCTGTACGGATTTGGCGTCCTCCCATGCCTTGTGCAGAAATAGGGTATTCCCCCAAAAACCAGTTGGCAACATCGATGTTATGAATATGCTGTTCTAGAATATGATCGCCACAAAGCCAGTTGAAGTAATACCAATTACGCATTTGGTATTCCATTTCGGTTTGACCAGCTTGTCTAGGTCGCACCCAAACCCCTGCGCTGTTCCAATACACTTGGCCGGAGGTTATTTTTCCCACGGCTCCTTCTTTGATTTTTTCGGCAATGGCTAAATAATTATCCTGATAATGTCTTTGAAGTCCCACGACCACGTTCAATTTTTTCTCTTTAGCTACCTTGGCCATTTTCAATACCTTACGTATGCCAGGTACATCTGTTGCCATTGGCTTTTCCATGAATATGTGTTTTCCCGCATTTACAGCATACTCAAAATGATGGGGACGAAATCCTGGAGGCGTAGCAAGAATTACAACATCGGCTTGGTCTATGGCCATTTTATAAGCGTCAAAACCAACATATTTATGCTTGTCTTTTACGTTTACTTTACCCGTTCCTTCATAGGCTTTTTGGAGATTGGTAAGGCTCTCGTCTAGCTGATCTTGAAAAGCATCGGCCATAGCAACTAATTCTATATTGTCATCTGCTTTTAAGGCTTGGTTCGCTGCTCCGGTACCACGACCACCGCATCCTACCACGGCAATTTTTAATTTTTTGTCATTGAAAACATTAGCCATAGCACTCATTTCCATTCCTGGTAATAGCATTCCGGCTGATAACAATGCTGTATTCTTACAAAAATCTCTTCTGGATGGTTTTGATTTTTCCAGTTCTGGTTTTTCTGATTTTTCCATGTTTTTCAGTTTTTATAGTATGATGATTTTTAATTCCAATATTTTTCTATTTCCGAAACGTTGGGTAACTCTTTTTGTCTTACGACCCTAAACCCAACAAACGGGGCATCTGTATTCCACCACCTACTTTTTGGAAATTGTGGATCTCTCATTTTCCATTTTTCCTTGGATGCCATTCTATTCGCACTTCGTAAATCTTGTACATCATCATCAAAGGAACCGCCTCTAACCGCTCTAGGATATTCGGTTGCTGCGGGTTCCCAAGGATTTATGGTTATATTTTTTCTTGATTTATATACTTCAGGAAGATACTGATCTAGGGTCCATTCTGCTACATTACCGTACATATCGTAAAGTCCCCATGGGTTTGGTTTTTTCTGTCCAACTTTGTGATAGGTGCCATTACTGTTTTTGTAGTGCCACGCATGGTCGTCTAATGCTGTTACAATATCACCAAAATGAAAAGCATCTGTACTACCTGCTCTAGCGGCATATTCCCATTCTGCCTCTGTAGGTAGTCTATAAAAATATCCTGTTTTTGCGGAAAGCCATTTACAAAAGGTCGATGCTGCAAGATGCGTTACATTTCCAACAGGCAATCCAGCATCCGTACCCATTCCTAAACTCATATCTACATACGGTACGGTTGCTCCAGAGACGGCATCAACCGCTATAGTTAAATCATCACCTTTTTCTTGGTTGGTCTCATTATCTATATTTCGGTTGATGAATAGGTTGTATAATTCCCAGGTAACCTCATATTTCGACATCCAAAAAGCATCGATTTCAACGGCATGTGTTGGACCTTCGTCCGTATCTCTATTTTCTTCGGACGTAGGACTTCCCATGGTAAATTGACCGGACGGAATAGAAACCATCTCAATACTTAATTCGGAACCGCTAAGCTCTTGTTGGTAATTATTGTCTGTATTGTTTTGTGCCAAAAATGATATGGACCATAGACTAGAAAGGAGTAGGAGCAGGGTTTGTCTGTGTACCATCCTTTAAATATATACTATTTTTAAATAGTAGGAAAAGTGACCATGGTATATTTAGGTCTTTTAAAAGCTACCATATTCTTTTGAACTTCAGATGATAGGCAGTATGATATAAGCGCTAATGGGTTTAGCCTCGAAACAGGAAAAATCGTTCTTTTAACTCTTCAATGGCTGTAGCTTTATTTGTGGTGATATACTTCAATGCCTCTTCCGTAAATTCTGTGCCTTTTTCTGTTAGGGTTACAATATTTTTGGAAGTTTTAATCAAATTATTTTTAGCGGCTAATTCAAGAACCGTTTTCGCACGTACTTTTTGCCAGTTGATGTGTTCTCGCAGGTGATTTACGTGTCGCTCCTCCTGTTCCGTATGGTTTTGAAGGTGTAACAAAAATATAAGAAGGGATACTTCTACGCGTTGTTGTCGCTCTCTAAAGAATCCGAATAATACCCCTTGTTTTGGTGAAAATAAATAGGCAATTAAAAATACAATACCCAATACGGTGGTCATAGATCCAGCGATGGAGGCATCTAAAATATTCGCCATCCAATAGCCTGAAATTGCAGAAAAAACACCAAAGAGGCAGCTTAATACCAGCATTTTTCTCAAGTCGTCCGTAAGTAAGTAAGCAGTTGCCGCTGGCGCAATAATCAAGGCTACCACTAATACTGCGCCTACGGCATCAAAAGCACCTACAATGGTAACTGAGGAAACCGTCATAAGGCCGTAATGCAGTAGTATAGGAGAAAAACCCAAGGTAGTAGCTAAACCTTTGTCAAAGGTGCTCAACTTCATCTCTTTAAAAAATAAGAAGAGCAGTACCAAGGTAATAAGCAGTATGATACCAATGACCCAAAGCGATTTAGGGCCCATGTCTGCACCTGAGATAAGCAATCTGTCAAAAGGAGCAAAAGCTAATTCACCCAATAACACAGCATCAATATCCAAATGAACATCATTTGCATTTTTTGCAATCAGAATTACGCCAATACTGAACAAGGCAGGAAATACGAGACCTATGGCGGTATCCTCCTTCACCAGTCCCGTTTTTTGAATGAATTCTACAAGAACTACGGTTATGACTCCTGTAAGCGCAGCTAATAAAATCAATAAAGGAGAGTTGAGGTCTTGGGTAATAAAAAAACCTAAAACAATTCCTGGAAGTATCGCATGACTAATAGCATCACTAATCATAGCCATTTTGCGAAGTACTAAAAACGTACCTGGTATTGCGCAAGCAATGGATACCAACACCGCAATGAGCTGTATTTCTATTTGGGCGTTAGTCATTATTTTTTCCTATTTGATTAAATATGGATTCTGCTTCCAAATACCCTTTTTCTGTCATAGCCCAATCGGTTCCGGTAATCTGAACAAATTGGTTCTCCTCTAATTTGTTAAGTGTTTTTCGGGTAAACCCCTGAAAATTATTAAGGATACGTATCGCATGGGGATGCGAAACATTTTCATGGTTCTTGGCAATATGATACATAAAAGTCAATGTCTTTTTAAGGTGGAGTTCCCTACGGTTTCTTCTAAAACGAATTTCTCGGAATAACAATCCACGACCCGGTGAAAAAACAAAAGAAATAACAACGAATGTAGCAGCTACCAAAACAATAACAGGACCTGTGGATAGGTTGTTCTGGCTTGCGCTTATTGCTGTGCCAAATACCCCAGATAACGCTCCGAAAATGGAAGCTAAAATAATCATGACCCCTAGACTATTCGTCCATTGACGTGCTGCTGCTGCGGGTGCTAGTAGCATGGCGCTCATAAGTACAACGCCCACGGTTTGTAAGCCTAAAACGATGGCCAAAACAATAAATGTTGTAATTAAAATATCTAAAAAACGGGTATTAAAACCTAAGGTTTTGGTATAATCGGCATCAAATAATAATAGTTTAAGCTCTTTCCAGAATAAGAGGAGTACAAGAAGACTAATACCTGTGACAACGGCCATAATCCACACATCTTTTTCTACCAAGGTAGCAGCTTGCCCAAATAAGTATTTATCCAGCCCAGCCTGATTGGCGTTTGGTATTTTTTGTATAAAGGTGAGTAACAGCATTCCAAAACCAAAAAACAGTGAGAGGATGAGTCCCAATGCTGTATCACTCTTTAGCCGTGTTCGCTTCACAATACCCTTGATCCAAAAAGTGCCTACCAGACCACTAATAAGTGCGCCTAGTAAAATATAATTAGCATCCTTAACGCCTGTAATTAGAAATGCAATTGCGATTCCCGGCAAAGCGGCATGCGAAATAGCATCTCCTAAAAGACTCTGTTTTCGCAGTACAGCAAAACTACCTAACATACCGCAAATGGCACCTAAAATTGCAGTGCCAAGGGTAATGGTTCGCAAGGTATAGTCCGTAAAAAAATCCATTAGTTCCATACCTACTGATTTACCGCTACTTTATAGTTTATCCCGTAGGTTTTGGTGAGGTTGTCATCATTAAAAATATCCATTACAGGTCCTGATGCGATTCCTTTTACATTAAGAAAGGTAACCCAATCAAAATACGCTGGAACGGTTTGTAAATCATGATGAACAACAATTAGCGTTTTTCCTGCTTGGCGTAATTCTTTTAGTATATTAATAATGGCTTTTTCGGTAGTGGCATCTACGCCTTGAAAAGGTTCGTCCATGAGGTAAATAGCAGCGTTTTGTACCAAAGCACGTGCGAGAAAAATACGCTGTTGTTGCCCACCACTGAGCTGACTAATTTGTCTGCTTTTAAACTCTAACATTCCCACTTTTTCCAAGGCTTCGAGAGATGCTTTTTTTTCTTTTTGCCCTGGACGTTTAATCCAACCCAAACTTCCGTACGTACCCATCATAACAACATCCAGTGCAGTCGTTGGAAAATCCCAGTCTACACTTCCTTTTTGTGGAACGTAAGCGACTTTGTCCACTTGTTTCTTATAAGGCTCCCCAAAAACTTGAACGGTGCCAGCAATAGGTTTTATAATCCCTAAAATAGATTTTATCAAAGTAGATTTACCTGCACCATTGGGTCCTACTATAGCCATAAGAACCCCTTCAGGGATAACCAGATCTATATCCCATAACACCGGCTTGTAGTCGTAAGCTACGGTAAGGTCATCTATTTGTATTGCAGGAAGATTCGTATTCATATGATTCTTTTTATCTAACTATTAGTTACAGTGCTGAGCAGTCAATTTATTATAATTCAATTAGCTAGTGTAAAGCTTCAACAATGGTATTTACATTATACCTAAACATACCTAAATAGGTTCCTTCTTCCGTCCCGGCATTACCTAAAGCATCAGAATATAAGGTGCCACCAATTGCTACTTCAAAACCTTTGGATAATACAGCTTGTTGCAAGGCTTCAATGGTACGTTTTGGTACGCTGGTCTCTACGAAAATGGCTTTTACTTTTTTATCGATAATCAGTTTTGCTAAATTTTGTACATCTTGAACTCCTGCTTCTGTAGCGGTGCTTAGGCCTTGTAATCCTACCACTTCAAATCCGTATGCTTCTCCAAAATAATTGAAGGCATCGTGGGCCGTAACGAGTATCCGTTTTTCTTTTGGAAGCGTAGCTATGGTTTTTTTAATATCATTTTCAAGTGCATCTAGTTGTAGTAAATACCTAGTACTGTTCTTTTGGAAAAAACTAGCATTTTCAGGATTGAGCTTACTTAGCTCTTGGGTAAGGTAATTTGTCAGTTGTTTCCAATATTGAATGTTAAACCAGATATGCGGGTCGTAGTTAGAGGCAAAATATTCAGAACCGATTAATTTATTTTTGTCCAGTATTTCAGCCAAGGCTATGGTATTGGTCGTATTTCCCATTTTTTCAAAAACATCCACCAGTTTTCCTTCTAAATGAAGGCCACTGTAAAACACCACATCCGCATTTGACAATTTAGATACATCACCTTCACTAGCTTTGTAAAGGTGTGGGTCTACACCACTGCCCATTAATCCTTGTATACGAATAGAATCTCCTCCAATATTTCGCGCTAAATCGGTAATCATGCTGGTAGTCGTTACTACATTAAGTTTTCCATTTGGTATATTTTTGTCGTCCTTACAACTAGTGCATAAGGCAATTGCGAATATTAGGATAAAGAGCTGTTTCATTTTAGTTAGGTAGTATATTTTTTAAGCTTTGGTAGCTATGTTATCTATGTAAATGTTATCCGTTGCAGTTTTAGATAAGAGCACCTCTCTTTGAGCGACCTTTACGGTCATACTTTCATCGAACTTTTCAATATGAAGGACCTCAATTGCGGTGTGCAAACCAATACTTTGTTTGTCTAAGAATTGCAAAAATGCTGAGGAATCATCATTAAAACCTTTGCAAATTCCTTGGTCACCTAGTTTTAATTGTGATAGTTTCTTTTTTGGTGCTTTGGGTAAGTTTCCATTTTTATCTGGAATGGGGTCACCATGCGGGTCGTATTGCGGGCGACCTAAAAAGGAATCTAATTCTTCTACTAATTTTGGGGATTTTATGTGCTCTAATTGCTCTGCCACTTCATGCACTTCATCCCAATTAAAGTTTAATCGTTCCACTAAGAAATATTCCCATAGCCTATGTTTTCTAATAGTAAGCAAGGCCTGTTTTCTACCACTTTCGGTTAATTGGACTCCGTAGTACTTTTGATAATCCACCAATTCCTTGTCGGAAAGCCTTTTTAGCATCTCCGTAACAGAAGCTGCTTTGGTTTCTAATTTTTCTGAAAGACTACTGGTGGAGATACCACCTTCTATTTCTTCCTGTAGTTGAAATATAGCTTTCAAATAATTTTCTTCGGACTGTGTAAACATAATTTTTATATAAAGTATAAAGATACATTTTATCTTTCAATAATAAATTATTAGGTTTGCCTAAATATTATATTCAACAGTTATTAAAAATAAATGAAAATTACAATTGGGATAGTGTTTATAGTCTTGTTGGGGTCATTTTCAACAATTCATGGGCAAGAATCAACCGCAACTATTACAGGAAACATAACCGCTGGGGGAGAGATAGTTCCGTTTAGTAGCATTTATGTTCAACAGATTGCTAAAGGAATCAGTGCCAATGGAGTTGGTTTTTATGAACTAAGTTTGCCTGCTGGAACGCATAAGATACGGGTAAGTTCACAAGGATATAGAAGTATTGTGAAAGAGGTTGCTGTATCGGAGAACCAAAAAATTACTGTAAATTTTGAACTTGTAAAAGATGCCTTAGGTTTAGATGAGGTTGTAATAAGTGCTACTCGGAATAGAGTGGAACGTAAAAATGCACCGGTCGTGGTTTCTACAATAAAACCAAGGTTGCTTAATGCTACACAATCGCTTTCTGTCGCAGACGGACTTAATTATGCTCCTGGCGTGCGTGTAGAAACTAATTGTCAAAATTGCGGTTTTACTCAAGTACGGTTAAATGGGTTAGCGGGTGGTTATACCCAGGTTTTATTAAACAGTAGGCCCGTATTTTCCTCTTTGCTAGGGGTGTATGGTTTGGAACAAATCCCAACGAATAGTATAGAAAGAATAGAAGTGGTTCGTAGTGGTGGTTCTGCCTTGTACGGTTCCAACGCGATTGCAGGAACGGTAAATGTAATTACAAAAGACCCCATATTAAATACCTGGGAAATTGGGTCCAACTTGGCTTTGATTAATGGGGAAGCTGCGGACCGTATGCTCACGTTTAACACGTCGGTTGTGGCAGATGATTTGAATAGTGGGGTAACACTTTTTGGAACCTATCGCAATCGTGAAGCTTGGGATGCCAACGATGATGGTTTTACGGAACTGGTAGAACTACGAAACAATACTGTAGGAGCAAAGGCCTTTGTAAGACCAAGTGACCGGAGTCGTTTATCGATAAACCTAAATGCCATACGAGAGTATCGACGAGGTGGAGATCGATTAAACTTGTCCCCACAATTTACCGATATCACAGAGGAATTAGACCATGACACTTTCATTGGTGGCGTAGATTATGAATTAAACTCTAAAGATAATTCCAGTCAGTTTCAGGTCTATTCTTCCGCCTCCTTTACGAATAGGGATAGTTACTATGGCGGTCTTGGGGGCGGGCGTACAAGACAAGATAGTATTTTGGCTAATAATGCTTTTGGTGCCACTAGAGACCTTGCTTGGGTGAATGGCGTACAGTTTACAAAAGGCTTTAAGAA
>CBDUKC010000031.1:0-17047 GCA_965367705.1 uncultured Maribacter sp.
AGAGCCAGTAGAGCCAGTAGAGCCAGTAGAATTCTAATATGCAAAAAACGTACACACCATTTTCAGAACATCAAATTAGAATAGATTATACTTTTCAAATCTTTGGGAAGTACATCGCGGATATCTTCCATTTCACCCAGGGAGATGTATTTTCTTAAATAAATGAAGGTAATATCGATGTACTTCTCGACCAGGTCATTTTCATACCCAAAATCGTTTACAGCAGCAGGTCCATCAAATTGGCGTACTAGTTCAACAAATTCCTTCATATGCTTAATCCTTGACTTTTGTTTCTTGACAGTCCAACCATTTACGTAAACTCCTTTTAAGAACATCGGTAGTTGAGCCATCAATTGCATCGATTCTGCCATAGGAATGATTTCGCGCAAGGCGTACATTATCGAGATGAATATTCTTCCAGCCTTTTCAGGTTCTTTTTTCATATTCATAAATTTGGAATAATCCTTTAAAAACAATTTTCCTTCCGCTGCGTATTGATTAAAATTAAGTGCCATAATATAAAATTTTAAGTGAAGTTTAAAATTGATGATTTTATACAGGTGGTGCAATGATTGTGGTCATTCTGAGCAGTTTTTTATCCAACTACATTTGTATCACTACAAAAGCACTTAAAATGAAAAAAATATTCTACCCACCGATTTCTCTGAGAACGCCCAAAATACAATCGACTATGCCGTATTTCTTTTTAAAAAGGAAGAATGCACTTTCTACTCCTACTCCATGCCTATTACAATGCTCCATCGACACCTAAAACTAAATTGATGGCTCAAGAAGTACTAAAACAACTCATAAAAAAATTACAAGCCATAAATAATGCGAACCGGTGATTTAAAATATCACCTTTCAGACCGAGGTACTCTTATTGATTCTTCCTCAAATTGAATAGGTAATCTAGACAATCATTGATGCAAGTCTTTCTTGAAAATTAGACTCTTGTTTTGAGCTAAGCTTAACCTCACTTATGGGATATCCTATCCGATTCAGGTTACGGATAATGGTGTTTTTACAAGATTCAGATTCTAGATTTTTGAGTTTTGCCATAGCTTTCATAGAAGTAAGATTTTAAGGTTATCGTACTAAAACAAAGCGTAACCTAGTCCTTAAGAATGACCGAAATCATTTAGGAGTATTTTAACCTTTAATTGATGCGTACACCAACATTTAATGATAAAGTAAAAAATCAGGACAAAAAATGGGAAGTATAAAGAATATGAAAAGCATAAAAAGAATGGCCCACAAGGCACCCATTAATAAAGGATAGGCCAATAGCCCGCCCTTTGTTTCTGGTCTTAGCGAATGAGCAATTAAGCCGTGAATTCCAATACTACAAAGCATAAAAATAAGTCCTGACAACAGAATTAAAAAGACTTTTGAATGTGTATCGCGAATAGTATAAAGATAGTACCAAAGACTAAAGGCGACAACAATAATAACACTGTAGAGTCTTCTTGTCATTTCTATTTATTTTTAAGGTTAACACGAACAATTTTTTAAACTTAAATTAAATCAGCATCCACAACAAATACAAAGAAATGCGATATCATAAATTTATGAACATCTAGGATTCAAAATACTTCTGTTCAGCTTTTTAACAAATGCTAAAGAACCGCATTAAAATAAAATAGCTGATGGTTGCCCTCACGGAAACTCATCAAGGGAACCCTACCATAAGATTCCATTTTTTTCACAAAATCGCGATGAAACCACTTTTTGAAGATGCTTCTCTGTTCCCTTTCTAACATAACCACCATATCTGCATTGACATCCCCAAGATAAACTCGAAGCGATTCAAAAATATCTTCAGAAAAAAGAAGCTTGAATTCCATCTTGTCATAGGATACTTTGTCTGAAAGCATCTCCTTAAACCATTCCAACAGCGTTTCGCCAGCATATTCATCTTCGGTAACAATATGTACCACTTTTATTTGGGAATCAAAGGCCTTGGCCAGCTCCGTTAATTTGCGAATAGCATAAATATCCTCTTCCTCGAAAGCCGTCGCGTAGACAATGGTCTTAAGTGATATATGGCTGGCATCCGAAGGAACTGCCAAGATAGGGCAAGGTGCTTTTTTAATGAGATTTTTCGTAGTACTGCCCATCATTATTTCCCTAATTATACTTTCGCCCTTGATGCCTACCACCACCATTTGGACATGCCATTCTTCAGCCGTAGAAAGAATACCTTTCAAGACCGATTTGTTTTCTACGGGCTGAAGCTGAATGTTAGGTGCCTTCCATATGGCTCCCAAATGTTCTTGACAGAAACCCTCCAACTTAATCCGATTTGTTTTAAAGGCATCTTTCTCCAAATTGGGAAAAGGTTCTGAAAGAGCGGTAGCACCTAAAATAGTAGGGTAATCGAAAACATGGCAGACTACCAACCTATAACCTAATTGTTCGGCCAGATTTCGGGCATACTTTAAAGCGGCTACTGAATTTTTTGAAAAATCGGTGGCATACAGAATTGATTTCATTTTGCTAATTTTTAATCACTATAGAATAGATTATCAACGTAACTTAAAATCCAGCACATTCAAATTGGCCTCGTTAAAACTCAACAATGGTAATTCTCCATAGCTCTGCATTTTCTTGACCAAATCGCGATGGAATAATTTTTTTAGGAAACCCTGTTTTTCCCTTTCGAGCATAACGACCATATCCGCATTGACCTCTACTAAATAGTTGCGGAGAGATTCAAAAATATCCTCGGAAAACAATAGCTTAAATTCCAGAGATTGATAGTTAACCTTCTCTGCTAAAGCATTTTTAAACCATTCCATTTGTATCTCTCCCGCATATTCTTTTTTAGTAGAAATATGTACCACTCTGATCTTTGATTTAAAATGCTGTGCAAGCTCCACCGTTTTTTGAATGGCAAACACATCTTCCTGCTCAAAATCAGTGGCATAAACAATTGTTTTGGGAGCGGCATAGGTAGCCTCCGAAGGGATAGCCAGTACAGGGCAAGCCGCTTTTTTAATCAAGCGCTTGGTAGTAGTGCCCAATATTGTATCCTGAAAAGCACTTTCGCCTTTGGCACCCACTACAATCAGTTTTGCGTGCCAGTCTGCGGCTATCGCCAAAACACCATCTAGAATTGCCAAATCTTCTACTGGAGCAATCTGAATTTTCTTGGTCTTCCATTCCTGCCCTAAATGCGCTTTACAGAAATCCTCTAATTTGGTACGATGTGTTTTAAGAGCTTGCTTTCTCATTTCGGGCAAGTGCTCGATAATCATACCTTGGGTAACGATAGGATAGGAAAATACGTGTGTGACCACCAAACGTGCAGCTACCATAATACTCAATTTTTGAGCATATTTTAATGCAGCAATAGAGTTTTTAGAATAATCGGTGGCATATAGAATTGTTTTCATTCTGTTTTTTTAATACCTAAAAATACTTACCCTTGGCGAGCTGATAAATGACCTATATCATTTATACAACCAATGAGCACATTAGGTTTGTTCCACAAAATTAGGATATTCATTAAATAAAATGATTCTTGAAGAAATATCGTTATCCATTAAATTTGTGGACGCATTGTTTGGTCTTGAAACGGATTAAAAACAACAGGAAATAGAAATAAAAAGTATTATCCTAGTTATATAATGCATTATTCATGGCTGCTTCCCTATTTATTTCAAAAAAGTGAATTTCTTCGTTGTATAGAGCTGCAACACTAACCATAATAGCGTCTGTAACCAAATAATGTTTTAATAGCTTTATTCATATCCTTTTCATGTTCAACGTCACTTCTTAATAGTAGCTAAATACATATATAAAGTTATAGTAATCAAGTATTTAGTAATATATCTTAGGCGTGGTTAATGCCATTTTCCATTCTTTCTTCGACTTTTAGAACAAACTACTAAAAACTATCCTCCCCGAACCAACGGCTCGGCTTTGTTCTAACAAGTTTGAATTTATTAATAGCATGTGCCCTTATATGTGCAATCATCTCTTCCACGGAATCGGTTACGAAAAGCAATTTCATGTCTTCCTTATCGATACTTTCATTTTGTGCCATAATTTGAATGTGCTGGCAGAGTTCCTTGTGGTATTCAGAACCAAAAATGACAACAGGAAAGTCCCTAATCATCTTGGTCTGGATAAGCGTTATAGATTCAAATAATTCATCCAATGTACCCATACCACCTGGCATGACCACAAAAGCATACGAATATTTAATCAACAAGAACTTACGTACAAAAAAATAGCGTATATCTATCCATGTATGCAAATACGGATTTCGTTTCTGTTCGAATGGCAGAATGATGTTACAGCCTACCGAAGGTCCTCCGGCCTCGTAGGCACCCTTGTTAGCTGCTTCCATAATACCAGGACCACCACCTGTCATTACGGTAAATCCCAATATTGATAAGGCAGCACCTACTTTTTCCGCTTGTTGGTAATAGAGATGGTCAGGTTCAAATCGAGCCGAACCAAAAACGGTAACGCAAGGGCCTAGAAAATGCATCTTTCTGAACGCCTTAATAAAACTGAACATAACCCTGAACGTAAAAAATAGTTCGTTCAGACGCGATAGCGGTCCACTAAGGAATTGAGATTCTTCTGGACTTAGTTGCTGCTCGTTCATTTTGGTTAATCCTTAAGAATCCAACCCAAACGCATAGTATTGTTTTCCAGGTATGTCTTCATATACCCCTTCTAACATTACACCTCCTTTTTTATTTTCCAAAACGGAAACCAATGCTTTTACATTGGTAATCTTTTTGCCATCTACATGTGTAATAATATAACCAGGACGCATTTGTGTTTTCTGTCGCAACACCCCAGGGTACAAATTAACCACTCGCACACCGCCGTCCAAATTCAATTTTTTTGTGTTTTCCTTATCCAATGTTTCAAAGTCGGCACCCAAATAATTGAGCATTTCCACATTCTCCTTTTTTGTGATATCGGTAGTTCCTTTTACATTTTCCAAGGTTACTTTCAACTCCCGCTCTTTTCCTTTCCTATTTACTATAACGGATATCTTGTCACCCGGTCTATGCTGGGCTATAATCTCCTGTAGTCTTGGCGATGTGGCAACGCTTATTCCTTCAACTTTTACAATGATATCCCCAGGCTCCATTCCTGCCTTTTCCGCAGCACTATCTTCATTAACGGTTTCAACCCAAACACCTTCTATAAAATCTACTTTCTTTTCCTTGGCCAAATTTCCGTTCATAGTTGTTATGGTTACACCCAACATACCCCGCTGTACGCTTCCATACTTTAACAAATCGCCTACAACTTTGGTTACGATATTACTTGGTATTGCGAAACCATACCCTGTATAGCTTCCCGTTCGGGTGGCAATGGCAGAGTTAATACCCACAATTTTTCCGTCTAGGTCTACTAAGGCTCCACCGCTATTACCGGGATTAATGGCTGCATCGGTCTGGATAAAGCTCTCTATGGCGAATTTATCAGGATTAATATTAATATTTCGTGCTTTGGCACTTATGATACCCGCGGTAACCGTAGAATAGAGACTATAAGGATTACCTACCGCCAATACCCACTCTCCAATTTCAACATCATCAGAATTAACAAAGGACAAGGCTTTTAAATTATCAGCTTTAATCTGTACCAGTGCCAGATCCGTTGCTGGATCCGCACCTATCACTATGGCTTTATATGTTTCATTGTTGTGCAGTGTAACCTCCAGTTCGGAGGCATTATCGATAACATGATTATTGGTTACAATGTGACCTTTCTCATCGATAATCACACCGGAACCAGAACCATACATAGGTTGCTGCGGCATATTATCGGGCATTTGAAAACGGTCCCCGAAAAAATCCCTGAAAAAATCGGGTAATTGTTGAGGCTGTATTCCGGTGTCTTCCCTCTTCGCGGTCTGTGTAGAGCGTATATGCACTACAGCATCCAATACTTTTTTGGCGGTATCAGTAAAATCAACCGGCCCGCCCTTAAACTCTTTCTTGTTATGTTCTACAGATTCATTAACATCATTATTTCCTGCATAAAACTGAAGTTGTTCATTTTCCGTGCGTACCCCAAAATCTTTTACATCTTTACAGGATAGTATAAAAACCGATAACACGAGCATTAAAGATATACCTAAACTTAGCTTAATTTTTCTCATGACTTTTATATTTATATGCGGTATCAATTCAATCATTTCTTCTCTTTGTTGTTCTATTACTCCTTCCCCTATTTGCATTTTTTTGTTCGTGGTACTTTTGTATGTTATCGCCCCTATACCCCTTTACGCGCTCATATCTTGAGCGCCTCAAATCAAGACTGCGATAGCGTGGTGGCAAGACTTTACGGCGAACCCAAACCCCGCCATCCAAATAAAGATAGCTACGTGCCGAGAGGTCATAATAAAAACGGTATTCTGGGAAATAGACATAGCGCACAACTTCCAGCCGATTGGGATAGAACCAAGGAGGCGGTGGCTCATTAACACCGGCAGTCAAGACCATGGGGCCGCAACTTGCCAACAATAATAGGAATATGGTGATGAGAAACAGCACTAGCGATTTTAATAAATCCTTTATATTAATAAACATTACGATATTCATTTGATAACAAAATAAAGGGACAACCGTGCGTCTCAAAATGACCTAAATCATTCTGATGCCAAATCCTCAAAAAACTATAGTTACGGAGTTCAAATAAATAGAAGGAATCCGCTCTTTGTACATATGGCCCACTAGATACAGATTATTTTTTTTCATATCTACCCGTTTTTTTGGTAAGTTTTATGCGGTATACCACTCCCTTGATCGCCTCAATATATTTTCCATGACCATTCGTCATCGAATGGCTCACGGTTGTTTCCCCAGTTAGCAAAGGCATCACGCGATCAATAAGTTGTTGCATCCCTTTCTCTCGCTCTTCGGGCGTTTTAAGTTCCTCAAAGGTTCCCCACGCGATTACACTGCGCCAATTGCTCATATTCTCCATCACATCTACCTCAAAACAAACCTTGGGGTTCTTCCGCATCATATCGATCTTCATTCCCTCCCGTGTATGCCCGTATACAAATTGGCCATCATACGCATAGGTCATTGGCACAATGTAGGTGGTACTATTGGCATGGCAACCTATCCTGCCCACAACCTCGCGATGCAGTACCGTTTCTATTTGATTTGCAGTTAAATCTCCCAACATAGCTTAATATTTAAAAGTTAATAAACCTACTGAATAGGTCGCGTTCCAAGGGTCGTGCATCCCGGTCTTACTCCTTGCCAATTTGAACCAAAATAGGTTCAAGGAACCAATGGTGAAATCTCACATGCAAATACCGGCATCCATCAAAATAAAGACGTAACCTTTTCGTCCGGAATGATTTAAATCATTTTAGGGCTGAACCACATGAAATACATTTGAAATAACCATCACTGCAACAAACAAATGGCAATAAAAGGTAAAGCAAGAATAATATGATACGTGAATATTCAAAAAGCTATAACGACCTAATGAGGGCCATGAAGCAATTGGGCACTCGTATACCCGATACAATGAAAGGTTTTACTAGCCTGCACCGAGCAAGTACAGCCAAGGGAGCACTTTCTAAAAAGACCAAGGAACTCATTGCCCTAGGGATTGCCATTACCGTACGTTGTGATGGTTGTATCGCCTTTCACGTACATGATTCGCTAAAAGCCGGTGCAAGTTCTAAGGAAGTACTGGAAACGATCGGGGTAGCCGTAATGATGGGCGGTGGACCATCTGTGGTATATGGTTGTGAAGCCATGGAAGCGTTAAATCAATTTGCTGTATTAGAGAAGAATGAAGCAAACATATAATAAAAAACAGCCTAAAATATCGGAAAAGCAAGATCCGAATCCACCCTCAGGCGGTTATGGGTTTAATTGGTTCTATTTTTTTCTTTTTGGATTTGTATTATGGCTTGCCATCTTTTCCAATTCAGCCACTGGTACAAAGGAAATAAACTGGACATTTTTACAAGATTCTCTTTTGGCACAAAGGAAAGTCAAAAAAATAGTGGTGGTAAACAAAGAGGTGGCCGAAATCTATACCATAAAAAAAGGCACAACAGCTTCAGGACAAACTGAGGATACCAAAAGTCTGTTCCAAATATCCAGCGGTCCAAATTATTTCATGAATATTGGCTCCGTAGAAACTTTTGAGGACAAACTACAAAGAGCACAACTAGAATTTGCCTCAGAAGATCGAATCGATGTACACTATGAAAAACGCACCGGTTTAATCAATATACTTTCTTGGCTCTTACCTTTTGCCCTTATCATTATTTTTTGGATGTATATGATACGCAGAATGGGTGGCGGTGGCACTGGGGGTAATCCGTTGTTCAATTTTGGAAAATCTACACCAAAATTATCAGAAAAAGGTGCCAAGAGTGCAACTACCTTTGAAGATGTGGCTGGACTTAAAGAGGCGAAGACCGAAGTCATGGAAGTGGTCGATTTTCTAAAAAATCCCGAAACCTACACGAAACTAGGGGCTAAAATCCCAAAAGGTGTCATGTTGGTTGGCCCTCCCGGTACTGGAAAAACCCTTATGGCCAAAGCGGTAGCTGGCGAGGCGGGTGTTCCGTTCTTCTCCATATCAGGATCGGAGTTCGTAGAAATGTTCGTTGGTGTCGGCGCCTCTAGGGTTCGTGATCTTTTTAAAAAGGCCAAAGAGAAATCACCAAGCATTATTTTTATAGACGAAATCGATGCTGTTGGGCGTTCCCGTGGCAAGGTCAATGCCTTTCAGGCTAATGATGAACGTGAGAGTACCTTGAACCAATTACTTACTGAACTGGACGGATTTGGTCCAAATACAGGGGTAATCGTGCTTGCGGCTACCAATCGCCCCGATGTTCTCGACAAGGCTTTGCTGCGTCCGGGTAGGTTTGACCGCCATATTTATCTAGAACTTCCTACCAAAGAAGAACGTAAAGAAATTTTTGGCGTACATCTGCGCCCCTTAAAACTTTCAAAAAATGTGGATGTGAAGCTTTTGGCCAAACTAAGCCCAGGATTTTCAGGAGCCGATATTGCCAATATCTGTAACGAGGCTGCCCTTATTGCAGCACGGAAGAAAAAAGAGGAGGTAGAACATTCCGATTTTATAGAAGCACGAGACCGTATCATTGGTGGAATGGAACGTAAGAGTAAAATTATTTCCCCAAAAGAAAAAAAAATAGTGGCCTATCACGAAGCAGGCCATGCGGTGGTCAGTTGGTATCTAAAACATGTGGATGCGTTAGTCAAAGTATCCATCATTCCGCGTGGAAAATCTCTAGGTGCCGCTTGGTACTTACCCGAGGAACGCCAGATCGTAACCAAAACTCAATTTTTAGATCAAATCTGTGCTTCGTTAGGTGGTCGTGCCGCAGAGGAAATCATATTTGACGAAATATCATCGGGAGCATTGGATGATCTCGAAAAGGTAACAAAACAGGCCTATACCATGGTGGCATTTTATGGGTTGGACAAAGAAATAGGTCCGATAAGCTATTATGATTCCACAGGCCAGAACGAGCGTATGTTCGGCAAACCCTATAGCGAAAAGATGGCAGAAATGATTGATAAAGAAGTACAAGAGCTGGTGCGCACGGCCTATGAACGCGCCAAGAACTTGTTAAACGAGCATAAAGCTCAAGTGGGAAAACTAGCAGAACTATTATTGATAAAAGAAGTCGTTGAATTAGAAGATCTTGAACACCTGCTGGGTAAAAGAAAAATAGAAGATCTAATAGAACATTCAGTATAATATCGTTAACAGTTAAACAAGAATATGTTATGGAAAAAGCAAGAGAAGTACTCTACAACGAGGACCTACATTTTGAACACCAATTATGGCAATCCGAACTTGCCTTCTGGGAAGATGAACTAAAATCTTTCAACAACCGATTGAGCGAGCTCGTTACTCGTTGGACGAAAAAGGAGGTACTTGTTCAACTGGAGCATTATCAAAATGAATTTATTCTTCATAATGGAATAATAGACAAACTAAAGGAAGAAATTGAAGCTCACGAGATACGGATCGCCGGCCAAACTCAAACAGGCCAGGATGCCCTCGATACCGTTATGACCAAAAAACATTTTAAGTTCCGAGATAAAATGGAAATCCAGCGACAGATTTATGCTGATTTGAAAAAAGAATTCTTTCGGTTTTTAACCAAGTATATGTAAGCTATTCTGATTTTCGAGATTGAACTGGTCTTTGGTTTCCAGTAGTCCCCCTTGAATATTTTATGCTTCCCTTAGATTCTAAAACAACTGATACAAGTCATTGTGGTGGTTGCGTTGTGGTATTATTTTTATTCCAATACATTAAAAAATAGAAATCATGAAAAGAAATAGCATATTCACAATAATGCTAAGCCTTGTATTATTTAGCGGCTTCAACAGCTGTAAGGAACAAACAAAAAAGAAAATTGAAGTAGCAGAAGATAATATTGAGGAAGCTACTGAGAACTTGGGCGAAGCCTCAAAGCTGACCCGCGAAGAAATAAAGACTGAAATCGAGGCTGATTGGGAGAAATTCAGGATTGAATCCGAAGTCGCGATTGACAATACAGAAACCGAAATCAAATCGTTACGTGAAAAAATTGCAATAGCTAATGAAAAAGAACGTAAAGAATTAAATGCCGGGCTTGATACACTAGAGCAAAAAAGCAATACACTTAAAAAGCGATTGGCAGAACGAAGCAACGTATTTACGGAAAACCTTGTTGAATTTAATGAGACCGCCAAAGAAAAACAAGAAAAATTCAAAAGGGAATTTCAACATGATATGAAGGAATTAGGTGCTGCCTTAAAAAACTTCTTTAAAGATAATGTAGAGTAAGGACTAAATCTATGCCAACGATATTTTATTCAGATAGAACAAGAATAAAACAGTGGTATATATCGCTATTATTAGGGTTTCTTTACATTGGTTTAGGAATCTGGATGTTAAGAACCCCTTTAGCGCGATATGTGTTGCTCAGTATAATTTTTGGTGCTTCAATCTTATGCTTAGGACTTTTTTGGACCGCTTTATCCATTTCCTCCAAAAGGATTTTCTCTAATTGGAATTGGTTATTTACCGTAGGGCTTGTAGAACTGATAATGGGTATAGTACTCATCTTGTTTCCTTCCATATCTCCCACAATATTACCATTGTACATAGGTCTTTGGTTGATCTTCGGAGGTATTATTGCGATAGGTAACTCTCTTCAATTTAAATCATTAGGCGGTAGCGGTTGGATATGGCTTTTAGTCTTCGGACTTTTTACAGCTCTATTTTCAATCCTTTTGTTGGTCAATTCGCGTTTTGCTGATATTATTTTTATGACAGCTATAATCTTAATTACTTTTGGGTTTCTTCGTGTTATGTTTGCTTTTAGTCTTAAAAAGATTAGCAAAAAGAACCTAGGGAAATAATACAACTACATTATTACATAGGACATGTATCCTAAAACCACTTACCGCAGAAAACAATTGATTCTTTATGCAATAGCATTACAAGACCTATCGCATTATTAACATTGGAATGTTTAAGAATAAACCAAAAAATACAGTGCTAGTTCACAAGGCTAATAATCTTGTTCGTTGTATTCTTAGATTTTTTCCAAATAGAACTCAATAAGAATGCCAAAGGTATACTGATATATATCATGTATTTACTAATTTGTCTTTGCTACATTTAATTAACTTTGGTATAGTTTATCTTAGGAATCCCAAACCAGTATCATGGCTATACAAAAAACAACGGAAAAAAAGACTTCAAGCAAAAAGAAACCTTTAAAAAAGGACGTTAGTTCAAAGGAAGAAGCGACTAAATTCTTGATTGTAGGTATGGGCGCATCAGCTGGTGGATTGGAAGCTTTCAAAGAATTTTTTGATGCCATGCCCGATGCGCCTGGAATGGCCTTTGTATTGGTACAACATTTAGACCCCACGCATAAAAGTCTGATGGTTCCTCTTTTGAAAAACCATACCAAAATGACCGTAACACAGGTAAAAAACAATACCAAGGTAGTTGCGAACCATGTGTATGTCATTCCGCCAAATAAGGATATGGCCATTCTAAACGGTAAACTCCATTTAATGGATCCTATTGCTGCCAGGGGTTTTCGCAAACCCATTGATTTCTTTCTACGCTCATTAGCAGAGGATCAGACCGACAGAGCGGTCGGCATCATTCTTTCGGGCACAGGCACCGAAGGTACATTGAGCTTAAAGGATATCAAGGGCAACGGCGGACTCTCCATTGTTCAAGACCCCACCACTGCGAAATATGATGGTATGCCTAGAAGTGCTATAGCGGCGGGAGTAGAAGATTTTATACTTCCCGTTGAGGAGATGCCCGATATGCTTCTAAAATATGCAAAAAACCGCAAGTTCAGACCCGAAGAAAAACCTATTCCCATTGCAACTCCCATTGAACTATTAGACAAAATATTTATTCTTTTACGTAATGAAACGGGCTGTAACTTTAGCGATTACAAGAGCAGTACGGTTATCCGGAGGATAGAAAAGCGGATGGCGCTCAATCAAATCGACAAACTTGAAAACTATATCAAACATCTACAAAAACAACGGGGAGAAGTCATAAGACTGTTTAAAGAACTCCTGATAGGGGTTACCAGTTTTTTTAGGGACAAGGAAGCGTTTGATGCCTTAAAGAAAAACGCCATTCCAGAGATTATCGACAACAAACAAGATGGCGACATTATCCGTATTTGGATCGCTGGCTGTTCTACTGGTGAAGAGGCCTACTCGATCGCTATTCTTTTTGACGAGGCGATCCGCAAGCAGACCAAGGCATTGAAAGTTCAAATCTTTGCTTCTGATCTTGATGAAAATGCCATTAACTTCGCCAGACAGGGTGTATATCCTGAAACTATTTCTACCGATGTTAGTGTAGAAAGGCTCGTCCGTTATTTTCAAGGAGAAACCAATAGCTACCGTATTAAAAAGGAAATACGTGATCAGATTATCTTCGCCGAGCATAACCTCATCAAAGATCCGCCTTTCTCAAAACTCGATATGGTCAGTTGTCGCAACCTGTTGATTTATTTGAATGCAGAAACCCAACAAAAAGTGTTTGCTATTTTTCATTATGCCCTGAATCCGAAAGGCATCTTATTTCTAGGTAATTCGGAATCGCTGGGGGATTATGCTAGTTTGTTCGAGGTAGTAGACAGAAAGTATAAAATTTTCAGGTTTAAGAATGCAAAACAGGTTAGAATGCCAGATATCGGTAACCTGTTTCAAGAGCGCATCCCCTTAAAAATAGTAAATACCACACCGCATAAAAGAGAATGGCAGACAAGTCTTTCCGGGATCACCGAAAAAATGCTACTGGCCAATTACGCGCCAGCCTGCGCCATTGTTAACAACAAGGGAGATGCAGTTTATTTTTCGGGCAATACTGGCAGATACCTGCAACCTTCACCCGGCGAGGCCAATTTGAACATTATCGATATGGCACGCGAAGGGCTTAAGACCGACCTACGTAGCCTGCTTACAAAAGGACGGAAAAGCAAAAAGACCGAAACGCAAAAAAATATCAAGGTAAAGACCAACGGGAACGAACAACTGATCGATATTAACATACAACCCTTAGTGGAAGCGGGACTTGACGACACGTACTGGATGATTACTTTTGATGATATCGAAATGATTCCGGAAAAGATTACCGAAAAGAAGGCGAAAAAAACCGTAGAAGACACCACGGAATTGCATGCCTTAGAGCAAGAACTTGCCGCAACCAAAGAGTATCTTCGGTCTACCATAGAACAGTTGGAAATATCGAACGAAGAACTCAAATCCTCGAACGAGGAGCTCCAATCCAGTAATGAGGAATTGCAAAGTACTAACGAAGAAATGGAAACCTCAAAGGAAGAACTACAGAGCGTAAATGAAGAAATCGTTACTGTGAACACCGAGCTACAAGGAAAAATCGATGAACTCGCACAGGCCTATAACGACATGAACAACCTATTGGCAAGTACAGAAATCGGGACCATTTTTCTTGATTCCGATTTGAAGATAAAAAGGTTTACGCCCCCCATGTCAAAGATTATCAACCTTATTCAAACCGATGTGGGCCGGCCTATCGCAGACTTATCTTCTAATCTCATTTATGATGGCATCGTAAAAGACGCCAATACCGTATTGAACAAGCTGATTCCGATTCATAAATCCATTAAAAGTAATGAGGGTATTTGGTACAAGATGCAGATTATGCCCTATCGGACCTCAGAAAATGTAATACAAGGGGTGGTCATAACTTTTGTAGACATTAGCGAAGAAAAGCTGTTGGCTGAGGAATTGCGAGATTTTAAGGTAAAATATGAACACCTACTGGAAATGACAAAGACCGTGGTGTATATGCAAGACAAAAACCTTAACTATACCAGCATGCCAAACATCCACCCAGATTTTCAATTCAAGAAGATAATTGGAAAAACAGATGCCGACCTTTTTGATAAGGATGATGCTAAAAAATTGAATGACATTAAGACAGGAGTACTAAAAACAGGTAAACCAAAGAGAGAGAGCGTTTCATTAAAAATAGCTGGAACAAAACGCTATTACGACCTTATGGTACGGCCTATAAAAAAAGACAACCAGACTGTTGGAATTGCATGTACCTCTGTAGATATTACAGAACTTACCGTAACCGAACAAGAATTAGAAAAGGTTAAAAAAGAAAGAAATGGTCAATGAAAATGACATAAAAAAGAAACTACGTTCAAAGGCCGAAGCCCAAGTAAATCACAAACCAAGTTCAAAACTGAATCTTACCTTGGAAAAGGCGAGAACCCTTATGCACGAGCTAGAGGTACATCAAGTAGAACTAGAGATGCAGAATCAAGAACTGCGAGAAGCTCAGCATCTATTGGAAGACGTGCGCGATCAATATACCGATCTGTTCGATTTTGCGCCTGTAGGCTATATCTTATTAAACAATAAAGGCGTAATACAAAACATAAACCTTACCGCCTGTACCATGATGGGTCTAGACCGTTTACTAATCAAGGGGAAACCCTTTTCTGCTTTTATGTCGGGGAGCGAGTCGGGAATCTTATTCTTAAAATTACGGGAAGCATTCCAGAGTAAAATCCTCGAACCATTTGAACTTCAAATTAAGCGCAATGGTAACGGTATGTTTACTGCCTTAATCCACGGAACGGTTGCGGAAAATCAAGTAGGCGAGTCAATTTGTCGACTATCGATGCAAGATGTGACTCAGATACGTGAAGTCGAGGCCCTACAGCAAAAGCACGAAGACCTTCAAAGCGAAAAAGAAAATATAGAGCGGTATCTAAATCTTGCCCCAGTTATTTTTCTTTTATTGGACAACGAATATAAAGTGCAGCTGATCAATCAAAAAGGCTGCCAACTATTGGGGTACGAAAAACATGTATTACAAGGCAAGAAATGGTTCGAATATGTTGGAAATACAAGTAATCAAGATGAAAACTCTAAACCCACCCATTTTTTTAAATACAAGAAGTTGCTGTCACAACCCTATTTTGAGAGTGAAGTACGTACCGAAAATGGAGAAATACGACTTATCGGGTGGACGAATAACAGCATAAAAGATAAGTTTGGTCAAACCATTGGCATCTTATGTGCGGGAGAGGATATTACGGAGCGAAAAAAATTGGAGCTCATTAAAGAAAAATACACCACTAATTTAGAGGAAACCGTAAAAGAACGCACCAAGGAATTAAGCGAGGCCTTAGAAGCGGAAAAAAAAATAAACGAATTAAAAAGTGCTTTTATTACCATAGCATCTCACGAACTACGCACCCCCTTAACAATAATATTATCTTCTATTACCTTAATTGATAGATATTATAAAATGGGAGTTTATGACAAACAACCAAAATTAATCAATCGTATACAAGAGGCTTCAAAACAATTTACCGTAATTCTAGATGATTTTCTTTCCTTGGATAAACTCGAAAGAGGTGTTGTTCGTATTACTAAAGAAAATATTGAACTTCAGGAATTTACACAACACATATTAGAGGATATGGAGGGGATTTTGAAACCTGGACAACAAATTATCCATACCTACACTGGAGGCACAAATATCATACAAGATCGAAAAATATTGCACCATATTATATCGAACCTGCTATCGAATGCCATAAAATATTCCGACAAGGACATTGAAATCCATACTTTATTGGAAAACGACAAAGTGACTGTTAAGATTAAGGACAAAGGTATCGGTATTCCACAGGAAGACCAGCACTACCTCTTCCAGCGTTTTTTCCGAGCAAAAAATGTAGAACACCTTCAAGGAACTGGTTTAGGCCTTAGTATAGTAGAACGATATGTAGATTTGCTTAACGGTAAAATTGAATTTACTAGTATTGTGGATAAAGGCAGCACGTTTATTTTAACGTTACCATCAGAGGCGTAATCCTTTATTCATGATTTGCTTTTATTGTCGTTTCCTACTTTTTTCTCGTTAACCCATAGCAACAACTCCTACAAACAAATTTTCGCTAACAACAGGCAGGAATACCTAGAAAAATGAGGTGGCTAAATAACATTTATCAATATTTACCTACAAGATTAAAAGAAATTTAATATCTTTTTGTGCCTAAACATTTGAAAATTAACTACTATGCCAACCATTCTTCTTGTTGAAGATGATAAAACAATCTGTGAAAACACCATGGAAATCCTAGAGATGGAAGGTTACACAGTTGTCACGGCTAATAATGGCAAAAAGGGTTTCCAAAAAACAAAGGACCTTAGACCTGATCTAATTATTTGCGATATCTTAATGCCAGAAATGTGCGGTCTTGAACTCCTAGCAAAATTAGGGTCCCATCCCGAACTAAAAACCATTCCCCTGATATTTTATAGTGCCAGGTCCGAAAAAAAGGATATTAAAACCGGAATGGATCTAGGTGCTTATGATTATATCGTAAAGCCTTCCGACCTGAAAGACCTTCTGGCTTCCATACAAAAATGCCTTTTGGAACGGAAACCCTATTAGAAATTCTTTTTTCGCTTAATACAAAACATAAATTTGGTCTATACCCAAA
>CBDUKC010000032.1:0-16962 GCA_965367705.1 uncultured Maribacter sp.
CCTTTTTCATTGAACATCTGCCATTCTCCTTCTAGCTTTTCGTTCATGAAATAACCCATTTGGGATACTTCTCCATTCGCATGAAAATAAGTAGCTTTTACTTTGTTTCCTTCTTTCTCAAACTTAGGTTCAATATCCTGTGCTATGGCTCCAAAAGAGAAGGCCATCACTAAAATCAGTATCAACTTTTTCATAACTATGTACTTTAAATTTAAATCTAGCACCTAACATTAACGTTACAAATATAAAATTATTCCACGCCAAGTCAATGATTATCTAACTTTTAATTTACATTAAATTTACATTGAAAGCTCAAAAACCTTAATATCAATAACTTATGACTCTTACTTGTGATTATCAATCGTATATCGTTATCTTATAAAACCGTGCATATAATTATGTACTTAATGAAATAGACTTCTTAAATTTGCCCCTTATTCAAAGACCTTATCATGTATAGAAGCCATTCCTGTGGAGAGTTAAGAGAATCAAACATAAATACGGTTGTTACCTTGTCTGGATGGGTATCCAAGACACGGGATAAAGGTTTTGTGGTTTGGGTAGATGTTCGTGATCGATATGGCATAACTCAATTGGTATTTGATGCGGATAGAACGTCTCCAGAGTTATTGGAGAAGGCACGAAATTTAGGTCGTGAATTCGTGATACAAATTAAAGGACAGGTAATTGAGCGTGCTTCTAAAAACGCAAACATACCTACTGGTGATATAGAAGTGTTAGTAGAAGAGTTAGTTGTTTTAAACGAATCTAAAACACCTCCTTTTACCATAGAAAATGAAACGGATGGCGGAGAAGACCTGCGGATGAAATATCGGTATTTAGATATTCGTAGAAACCCTGTTAAAGACAACCTTATTTTTAGAAGTAAAGTGGCCATGGAGGTGCGGAAGTATCTTTCTGAGCAAGAGTTTATAGAGGTAGAAACCCCGTATTTAATTAAGTCTACCCCAGAGGGCGCCCGTGATTTTGTGGTGCCTAGCCGAATGAACGAGGGGCAATTTTATGCCCTACCTCAATCGCCGCAGACTTTTAAGCAATTGCTTATGGTTGGCGGATTGGATAAGTATTTCCAAATTGTAAAATGTTTTAGGGATGAAGATTTACGAGCCGACAGACAACCAGAATTTACGCAGATTGACTGTGAAATGGCCTTTGTGGAGCAGGAGGATATTTTAAACACCTTTGAGGGGCTAACCAAACATTTACTAAAAACCATTAAAGGCGTAGACGTAGAAAACTTCCCAAGAATGACCTATGACGAAGCCATGGTCAAATATGGTAACGATAAACCAGACATTCGTTTTGGAATGGAGTTTGGCGAACTCAACGCTGTAGTACAACATAAGGAATTTAATGTGTTCAATACGGCTGAACTAGTCGTTGGTATTGCTGTACCAGGTGCAAATTCCTATACCCGTAAGGACATTGACAAACTTATTGACTGGATAAGACGCCCTCAAATTGGCGCCTTAGGCATGGTGTATTGCAGATATAATGAAGACGGTAGTTTTAAATCTTCTGTTGATAAATTCTATGACCAAGAAGATTTAGCCAAATGGGCAGAAGCTACCGGAGCTAAACCTGGTGATTTAATTTGCGTACTATCTGGGGATACTAATAAAGTGAGAGCGCAATTGAGCGCCCTACGTATGGAATTAGCATCGCGATTAGGCCTACGGAAAAATACAGAGTTTGCCCCGTTATGGGTCATAGACTTCCCCTTATTAGAATTGGATGAGGAGACAGGACATTACCATGCCATGCATCACCCGTTTACTTCTCCAAAACCAGGGCAATTGGAATTGCTAGATACAGACCCGGCAGCGGTACGCGCCAACGCCTATGATTTGGTATTAAACGGTAATGAAATAGGTGGAGGTTCCATTCGTATACACGATAAAGAAACCCAAGCCACGATGTTCAAACATTTAGGCTTTACCCCTGAAGAAGCAAAAGCTCAATTTGGTTTTCTAATGGATGCTTTTCAATACGGGGCACCTCCACATGGCGGTATTGCTTTTGGCTTAGATAGATTGGTCGCTATTTTGGGCGGACAGGAAACCATCCGTGATTTTATCGCATTTCCTAAAAACAATAGTGGACGCGATGTAATGATAGACGCCCCGGCTCCAATTGATGATGCACAATTGAAAGAGCTGAGCTTAAAGTTGGATATCTAGCCTAAAAGCTAGACCGTTTTCCTTTTAGAGACAAGAATAATGACCTATTATTTGACTGCTCATTAAAAGGACATGCCGAGTGTTGAAAACCTGAGGGGTATATAAGACAAATTTATATGGAAGATCTGACTAACTTATAAGATTCCCATACGAATTAGCATAGGAAAGTAATCCGTGATAGCTATTTTTTATACTTTTAATCTAGTAAAAACGGTTCATGCCTACCCAACAACAAAAACTCTTTACCAAATTCATAAAATGGAGGTATAAGAATATCTCCAATAAGACCTTTACCCATATCATGGCGGTGGTCGTGGGTTTACTTGCAGGGTTGGCGGCCGTAACCTTAAAGAACCTTACCTATTTTATTGAATCGTTCCTAGAGGACGGTATTATCATTTCAGGAAACCAACTCTACTTCATTCTTCCTATCATAGGACTCACCCTTGTGTATCTCTACGTAAAATTCGTTCATAAAGAAAAACTGGAACACGCCATTTCTTCCATTCTGTTCGCCCTATCTAAAAAGAAAGGGGTAATCAATATGAAGAAAATATACACGCCTTTAATTACCGCTCCATTAACCGTTGGTTTTGGTGGTTCCGTAGGACTTTTAGGGCCCGCCGTTGCCTCGGGTTCTGCCATAAGTTCCAATTTAGGTCGGCTGTTGCACATTAACGCCAAAACACGTAATCTCTTAATTGCCTGTGCTTCGGCCGGCGCGATCTCCTCCATTTTTCAAGCTCCCATTGCTGCCATTATTTTTGCAGTGGAAGTGTTCAGTATGGATTTCACCATGCTTTCGATGTTACCCTTGTTATTAGCCTCTATATCTGGTGTACTTACCTCCTATTTTTTCTTAGGGAACGAAGTACTCTTCAACTTTTCCTTAGCTGACAATTTTGAGGTCAACGATACGCTATTCTATATCATATTGGGAATAGGTACAGCAATAGCATCGGTCTATTTTACGAAAATGTACTTTGGCATTTTAAAATTATTCGAACCTCTAAAAAGTCCAAAATATAGATTGCTGGTAGGAGGCCTGGCCATTGGAATTATGCTTTACTTCATTCCTCCACTCTACGGGGAAGGATTTGGTTTTATTAATAATTTACTGAAAGGAGATCATATTGCAGCATTGGGTCGTACACCTTTTGATGCACATATGAACAATATTTGGGTAGTTATTGCACTACTTTTTGGTCTTACCATTTTTAAGGCTGTGGCTATGACTACCACCTTTGCCGCTGGTGGTGCCGGAGGTATATTTATCCCTACTATGGTAATGGGCAGTGCGCTTGGAAATGTAGTGGCCAAAGTCATTAATAATTTAGGCTTTGGATTTGAAGTATCTGAAAGTAATTTTACACTTATAGGTATGGCCGGACTTATTGCTGGAGTGCTCCATGCGCCCCTAACCGCCATATTCCTTATTGCAGAAATTACCGGTGGTTATGAACTTTTTGTACCCTTGATGATTACGGCATCCATATCCTACCTCATTACCAAAAACATCTTGGACCATACGATATATACAAGGGAATTGGCAGAACAAGGAGCTTTGCTTACTCATGACAAGGATAAAAACGTATTGACCGTAATGCAACTGGACGATGTGATTGAACAAGATTTCAAATGCATTACTCCGGAGATGACATTGGGCGAAATGTTACATGAGTCCGTATCCAAATCTACACGTAACCTATACCCTGTAGTAAGTCAAGAAAATGTTTTGGTGGGTATCGTTCTTTTAGATGATATTCGAGAGTTTATGTTTGATACCGCATTATATGACACTACTACCGTTGCAACCTTTATGCATCAACCCCCAGATGTTATTTTCTATGGGGAAGACAGTATGGAAAAGGTCATGTCGAAATTCCAAAAAAGTGGTGCTTGGAACCTACCCGTTATCAAAAAAGGAGGGTATCTAGGCTTTGTCTCTAAATCTAAATTGCTTACGGCCTATCGTAGGGAATTAATAAACTTCACAGGGAATTGATAAATGCTTTGGACGAAACGTCATGCATCATTCAGGTTATGCCAGTGTTAGGATAGAAAGAATCATTAGGCATATGTACGGTAGATAGCTTTGTATTTTCAATTGAATCGCGTGTTAAACTTTCAATTTTGTAACTTTAAGCTATTGATTATTAATTTACTACCAATAAAAAATGAACTATTACCTCTTATTTACGATAGTCATGATGATTGCCGTTTTTGTCCTACTGCCATTGTTAGACAAATGGACAAAATCTAAAAAACGTAGGGGCGGTAGGAATCCTAGAAGGAGAAAACGCAAGTAATCTGAATTCTTCACTCAAGCTTTTTTTGCATATAGTTTAGCTAGTAACATTTCTAATCTAGACGATAAGATTTTAACAGGGTAATGTCATTTATCTAACTTTACAAATTCAGTGTACTTTGATTAACTTTGCACCTATGAAGTTGAAGTATATCATAACGGGAATCGTCATTGCGGCTTTAGGCTCCATTATCTACGGCTATACATTGGACATAGAGGAACAAACCCTAGCACATAAATTCATTGGCGCTGGAACTTTAGCACTGTTCTTGGTGGCCATGCCCCTATTCCTATACAAAGAGAGCAAACACAGAAATTGGGACGATTATATGCTAAACGATGAAAACGTGCGAAAAATGCAAGGAAGACCGCCTAAGGATCCTGAAAACAAGTAGCAACCAGTTTTTAAATTTTTCCGGTAATATGCGTCAAACAGTTTTGTAATTAACTAAAGTATGGTGCGGTTATTTTCTTTTCTTTTCAAAAAACCGTCTCAACAAATCAGATGCCTCATTTTCCAAAAGCCCACCAGTGATTGTGGTCTTTGGGTGTAGTTGTGTACCCATAACCCCGCATCCGCGTTTCGTATCCCTTGCGGCGAACACTATTTTATCTACCTGACTCCAATACAAGGCACCGGCACACATTTGGCACGGTTCCAGCGTAACGTACAAGGTGCAGCCCTTTAGATATTTACCGCCTAGAAAATTGGCCGCAGCTGTAATCGCCTGCATTTCGGCGTGGGCGGTAACATCGCTCAATTGTTCGGTTAGGTTATGACCCCTTGCAATGATACGGTCTTGGATTACGATTACGGCACCTACCGGAATTTCTCCTCGCTCAAAGGCATACTCAGCCTCTTGGAGTGCTTTTTTCATAAAATAGGTGTCATCGTAAGGAAGTATCATATCTAGTTTTAATCATCTGATAATGCCAAAATTAAGAAGATAGGATGAAAACAATTGTTTAACTTTTTAAAAGAAGTATTTTTACAGCTTATTATATCGTCGTGAGTAGTCTTTTAGACCATATCCATTCGCCCAAGAACCTTAAAGAACTTAGTTGGCAGCAGCTCCCAGAGCTTGCCAGAGAACTCAGGGAATTTATAATTGATATTGTCTCGGCAAAAGAGGGGCATTTGGGAGCCAGTCTTGGTGTTGTAGAACTTACCATTGCACTACATTACGTATTTGACACCCCCAAGGATAAACTGATATGGGACGTAGGTCACCAAGCTTACGGACATAAAATACTAACCGGTCGCCGAACTGTATTTGAAAGCAACAGACAATTAAATGGCCTAAGCGGTTTTCCAAAGCGTGAAGAAAGTGAATATGACGCTTTTGGTACTGGCCATAGTTCTACCTCAATTTCTGCTATTTTAGGAATGGCCATTGCCTCAAAATTAAAAGGAGATATAAAAAAACAGCACGTTGCCGTCATTGGAGATGCTTCCATTGCCAGCGGAATGGCTTTCGAAGGACTAAACCATACAGGTGTAAACGATGCAAATGTGCTTATTGTCTTGAATGATAATGCCATTGGTATTGACCCTAGCGTAGGTGCTTTAAAAAAATACCTGACCAATGTAAAAAAAGGTACCGCAAAAGAAGAAAACATTTTTGAGTGTTTAAACCTGGCCTATTCCGGACCTATAGATGGCCATGACTTACATGCATTAATAGACGAATTGGAACGGTTAAAATCTGTTCCTGGACCTAAGCTTCTTCATATTATTACCACTAAAGGGAAAGGGCTCAAAAAAGCGGAAGAAAATCAAGTGGTTTATCATGCTCCTGGAAAATTTGACAAATCCACTGGTGAGTTACAGAAAAAATCAGAAGTACCACTGCCACCTAAATTCCAAGACGTTTTTGGCAAGACCATTGTAGATTTGGCAACAAAAAATAATAAGATTGTAGGTATTACCCCCGCAATGCCTACTGGAAGCTCTTTGCGCTTTATGATGGATACATTTCCAGATCGTGCATTTGATGTGGGTATAGCAGAGCAGCACGCGGTAACCTTGGCCGCTGGCATGGCAACCGAAGGGCTCATCCCCTTCTGTAATATCTACTCAACCTTTCTGCAACGAGCCTACGACCAGGTGATACACGACGTGGCCTTACAGAATTTACCCGTTATATTTTGTTTAGATCGCGCGGGTCTGGTTGGAGAAGATGGGCCAACCCACCACGGTGTTTTCGACATTGCGTATTTGCGATGTATTCCCAACCTTATTATTTTCGCGCCTAGGAACGAAATACAGCTAAGAAATATTATGTATACCGCTCAACTTGGACTGCCACATCCTATTGCAATAAGATATCCACGAGGTAGGGGAAGTCTATTGGATTGGGAAGAGCACTACTTAAAATTAAGAATTGGGAATGCCTTTGAATTGAAAAAAGGAAGTAAAATAGCAATTCTCAGTACAGGTCCTTTGGGAAATATGGTTACTGAGATTCTAAGCGAAATAAGCCATGAAGATAAAATTGGACAGTATGATTTTCCATTCATAAAACCATTGGATGAGCGGATGCTAACCATCATTTTTAAGCAGTACGAGAAAGTTATTACCATAGAGGACGGGGCTATTTCCGGTGGCTTTGGAAGTGCTATTCTTGAATTTGCCAACCAAAAACATTTCACCAATCATATGAAGATATTTGGTATACCAGATGCTTTTATACCCCATGGACCCGTACAAGATCTTTATAAGATTGCTGGTCTTGACAAGGAGAGCATTAAATCATACCTAGAACACGTTTTATGAGGATGCAGATTTCATTTCAAAAGATTGTTTTAAGCCTAGCCTTATTTATGGTATCGACCTTGTTTTTTGGACAAGACTCCATACCAACAACGGTTGTTAGAGATACTATGGTTTTGGATACTACAGTGATAGACACCATCGTAATTCGAAAAACACTAACCAAAATAAAGTACATCCCTAGGGGGGTAAATCTTACCAATCCTGTAATCTCCTTTAAGAAAACCAAACCCTTAAAGGATGAATACAAAAGATTTAGGATTCCCTCCTTCTGGACCAAGGAGAATACCTTCGGTCTAAACCTAAGCGAAGCGGCATTCGTAAATTGGAACGCTGGTGGTGACAATGCAATAAGCGGATTGAGTTTCTTCAAATTTGTTCGCAACTATAAATTCCGATATTTCAAATGGGACAATAACCTAGACCTTAGGTATGGTCTAAATGCCCAAGAGGGAAGGCAATTACGCAAAACGGAGGACGTTATTAGATTAAACTCCAACGTGGGCTATAGAAGGGATACCATTAGTAATTGGTATTATTCGGTGCAACTCAACTTTAATACCCAGTTTTCAAACGGATATAAATATCCTGATAGAGAAACACCAATATCGCGATTTATGGCGCCAGGATACTTCTTCTTTGGAGCAGGTACTTCTTACATAAGTGAAAATCAAAAATTCAACTTGTATTTATCTCCTATTACCCAAAAATCAACATTCGTTTTAGATCAACGTTTGGCAGATAGAGGTGCTTTTGGGGTTAAAAGAGCTGTGCGGGATACCAACGGCACTATTATCAAAGAGGGTCAGAACCATTTGTTGGAATTAGGGTTTCTAATTACCAATAATTTTGAGTGGGACGTAGCAGAAAATATTAATCTAAAAAGCAGATTGAACCTTTATACCGATTATTTAGCAAGCTTTGGCAATATTGATGTAGACTGGGAACTGAATGTAAGATTTAGGGTAAACAAATACATCCTTACCACCATTGGCACACATCTTATTTACGATGACGATATCCTATTCGACCAGATTAAAGATGACACTGGTACAATAATAGACGAAGGAGTCCCTAGAATTCAGTTTAAGCAAGTTTTGGGAATAGGGATAGCTTACGATTTTTAAAGCTGTCTACCTTTCATCTTGTTATGGATATGTACCGCCGAACTATCGGATAAGCTGGCGACATAACAACAGGTATTCAACAAAATCTCATATAGCGATATATTCGTACGTCTGTAAAATTCTGGGAGGGTTTGCAGTAGTAAGTCATGGTAATTTGAAGCCTCATTGTTCTTCTTTTTCACCAATGCATTTACATACACATCCAAAATATCGGCTATGATGGTATAGCCCGCAATTTCTTTTTCAACTACTTCTTGAGCCTGATAGATATTCCGCACACTTAAATCGATTATATCCTTAATCTGCGCACCATATTTACTTTTATCCATAATGGACACATGAAAATCACCATTAAGTATCGCAGTTTCGTTCTCCATAAAAATAGATACTGCATCCTGAATCAGCGTATTAATTGCCAATGCACGGAGATAGCTTAACCTATCCTCTTTATAAGACAAAGAATGGTATTTTTTCGTATTTATGGTGTCCTTTACCAGTTTAATAAGGTACTCCAATGCATAATCCTCAGAAATAAGACCAAGGTTAATACCATCCTCAAAATCGATAATGGTATAACAAATATCATCGGCCGCCTCGACTAAAAAAGTGAGTGGATGCCTAGCAAATGAAATAGAGCTACCGTTTGCAGTTTGTTTTAAACCTAAATCCGAAGCGACATTTTCAAACGTTTTCTTTTCCGTTTGAAAAAATCCAAATTTCTTATCGGCAATTTGTTTGGTCGGTTTTTTGGGTAAGGACTCCTTGGGGTACTTCATAAATGCACCTAAGGTAGCATAGCTTAAACGGAGTCCGCCCGAGACCCCTTCCCGATCTTGTGTCATCAACTTGAACCCGTTGGCATTTCCTTCGAAATCAATAATGTCCTGATATTCCTTTTCCGTAAGTTCCCCTTTAAAAATCCTACCATTTCCTGATTTAAAATATTCTCCAATAGCCTTTTCCCCACTGTGACCAAAAGGTGGGTTACCTATATCATGGGATAGCGCTGCAGCAGCAACAATGGCTCCAAAATCATTAAATTGATATCCATGCACTTCTTTGAGGTAGGGATGTTTTTCTAAAATTTTCTTACCGGTCAATCTTCCCAAACTACGGCCCACAACAGAAACCTCCAAACTATGGGTTAGCCGCGTATGTACAAAATCGGTTGTAGAAAGGGGAATTACCTGGGTTTTGTCTTGCAGACTTCTAAACGCAGATGAAAAAATGATACGATCATAATCCACATCAAAACCCAATCGGGTCTCGTCTTGCTCGTTCCGTAGTCTTTTATTTGTATCTCCTTTTCTGCGTAACGAAAGTAATTGCTCCCAGTTCATGGTGTTTATTTAAGTACCGCAAGATACATTTTTTGACCTTTAAAGTTATGCTCATAACAGTACGCCTAAAAAGGAGGCAACCTATTGTTAACCTTAAAAAAATATATAAATAACCCTTGGTTAACTTTAAGTTAACCTTGTCTAAGTTTCTTTGTTATATTATAAATTCATAGCGATGAAACAGGTGCTTTTTCTTTTTGTTATCACTCTTACCCTTTCTTTACAAGCGCAAGAAAAAGGCGCAATTGGAGGTAAGATTTTAGATGCAGAGCTATACAATGAGCCCTTGTTAATGGCCAGTATCACTTTAGAAGGTACTGCTTTGAGTGCTCAAACCAACTTTAATGGTAATTTTGAGATTACAGATGTTGTTCCTGGTGAATATGTAATGAAGATTAGCTTTTTGGGCTACGAGGACGTAGCACTACCAATTACTATACATCAAAACACTACTACATTTATTAGCCATAGCCTAAAAGGGAAAACTATCCCATTTATTGATATAGCGGAAACCAATAGCACTGCAAGCAAACAAGGATTGGCTACATCAGGTTTGTAATCATCCTCTTAATTCCGCTGAAAACTAAACTCTAGGTTGTTAATTTCAGCATACAAAACATATACTTTCAGTCCTAACACAACCCTAGTGTTTTTACTATTATGTTTAAGTATCAAATAACCACTCGATTTCCAAACTACACTAGAAATAGATACGCCTTCTCCTAAGAAAATCCTGATTAGAAATAAATTAAAGATTACTTAATGTTGCGGTTACATAAAGATCAGGTACAAGAACGAACTTCGTAACTGTCTTAAGACAACTGTGATTTCATTTTACTATTAGTTTTTGTCGACTGGTTTTTTTGAAATCCGACAGCTACCTTTGGCCAAGGTAGCTTTTTTTTACCCTAGTTTTTAATACGTTGGCCTATCCTCGTGTCGAATAAAAGCTCATTTCTCACTTTAATTTAAGAAATACCCAAGAATCTGACAAAAGTTAATATTAAGCCAACATTAACTTTACATTTGTTTTAGTTATTTGTAATCGACAAAAACTAGTAACTAATGAAACTTAACATCTTAGCCTTTTGGCTATTGATTTCCATTCCATTTTTCTCATTTAGTCAAGAGACTAATGCTCCCGCTTTTGGCAAAGGCTTGTTTAATCTTGTTGGAAAAGATAGTACATGGACCATGAAAATTGCCACAAGAATGCAAATTCTGGCCATTGCCCGTTGGGAAGAAGGAACGAATGGAGGCTTTACAAATCCGCAACAAAATTTTCTTGTTCGTAGGGCTAGGCTTAAATTCGATGGCTTTGCATACTCCCCAAAATTAGAATACAAATTGGAGCTTGGTCTTTCAAACCGTGATATTTCTGGCGGTTCTCTATTTACTAGTAACGCACCAAGATATATTCTTGATGCAGTTGTAAAATGGAATTTTTATGAAAATTTAGTGCTTTGGTTTGGACAAACCAAACTACCTGGGAATATTGAGCGTGTTATTTCTTCTGGTGATTTGCAACAGGTAGACCGGTCCTTATTGAATACGTTTTTTACTATTGACCGGGATATGGGTTTTCAATTGAGGCATCATTTTAATCTCACAGACAAATTCTTGGTTCGTGAAATATTTGCTGTTTCGCAAGGGGAAGGTAGAAACATCACAACTGGTAACCTAGGGGGACACCAATATACTTCGCGATTAGAGCTATTACCATTTGGCAAATTCTTAAGTAAAGGCGATTACAAAGGTGGTGACTTAAACCGTGAGGAAAAACCAAAACTTATGCTCGCCGCTTCCTATGACGTAAACCACAATGCAGTAAAAACAAGAAGTAATCAAGGCATATATATGATTACGGATACTGGTTTTTATGAGACCACCATAAATACGGTATTTGTTGATGCCATGTTCAAATATAATGGCTTTTCCCTAATGGGGGAATACGCGCATAGATCCGCAAAGGATGCCTTAGCCAAAAATTCAGACGGCACGCTAACGGGAGCTGTAGTTCAGGTAGGTAATGGACTTAATTTACAAACAGGCTATTTATTTAAAACAAACTGGGAAGTTTCAGGGCGCTATACCAATATTAAGTTGGATGAAGAAATTACAGGAAGAAACCCACAGTCGCAATATACTTTGGGACTTTCTAAGTACATTGTAGGTCACAAATTAAAAGTACAATCAGATTTGAGTTACCTTTCGTTGGAAAACGCATCAAATCGTTTAATGTATCGGCTACAATTGGATATTCATTTCTAATAAAAAAGATAACCTTTAGCTAACATTATAGCCAAATGCGATAATGATATTTGCACATTGATAGTATAAATTATGGATAATATTTATTTCTTAATGATCATAGCTTTAGCCGTTTTGGCAATCGCAGATCTTGTTGTTGGCGTGAGTAACGATGCGGTAAATTTTTTAAATTCCGCTATTGGATCAAAAGCGATTTCGTTTAGAACCATTATGATTGTAGCAAGTTTAGGAATCGCTGCGGGTGCTGTGTTTTCTAGCGGTATGATGGAGGTGGCTAGAAAAGGGATTTTTAATCCTAGTGAGTTCTATTTTGATGAGATCATGTTCATTTTTATGGCCGTAATGATTACGGATATTTTATTGTTAGATTTCTTTAACACCCTAGGAATGCCCACGTCTACAACTGTTTCAATTGTATTTGAGCTTTTGGGTGCCGCTGTCGCCATGTCATTAATAAAAATTGGGGCAGATAATGGAAGTTTTACAGACGTTGTCAACTACATTAACAACGAGAAGGCAATTGAGATCATATTAGGAATACTGTTATCGGTCGTTGTTGCATTTACTATAGGTGCCTTAGTACAATGGGTGTCTAGATTATTATTATCCTATCACTATGAAAAAAAGGCAAAATGGGTAGGTGCGTTGTTCGGTGGTGTTGCACTATCGGCCATTACCTATTTCATTTTAATGAAAGGAATCAAGGGAACGGCGTTTGCTAACAACAGTTATGCTATTACGGAAGGTCTTACTATTGCAAATTTCCTAGAGGCCCATTGGATTAGTATTGCCACTGCCAATTTTGTGGTCTGGTCGGTTCTTTCCTACATCCTAACGACTTTCTTTAAGACTAACATCTACGTTCTCATTATTGGCGCAGGAACCTTTGCACTGGCATTGGCATTTGCAGGAAATGACTTGGTTAACTTCATAGGTGTTCCAATTGCTGCATGGCAATCCTATGAAGCATGGGTGATATCGGGCGTACCAGCCACAGAGTTTAGCATGGAGGTTTTAGCGACAAAAGTAGCAACGCCTACCTTACTTTTGTTTATCGCAGGCATGGTCATGGTGCTTACGCTATGGTTCTCCAGCAAGGCCAAGAGCGTTGTAAAAACCTCAATTGATCTTTCTAGTCAAGAAGCGACTAAGGAGCGTTTTCAGCCTAATTTTCTTTCTCGCGGTTTTGTTCGCTTGGCAATTTCCATGTCACAAATGTCCAGTTATATTTTACCGGATTCTTGGCAAAACAAAATAGACATGCAGTTTGAAAAACCTGTTATTGCCTTATCAAAAAACAGGACACACGAGCTACCTGCTTTTGACATGGTACGTGCAGCAGTAAATCTTATGGTAGCCGGTATATTGATATCTATAGCCACCTCTTATAAACTACCCTTATCCACAACCTATGTGACTTTTATGGTTGCCATGGGAACTTCACTTGCAGATAGGGCTTGGGGTGCGGAAAGTGCCGTATATCGCGTAGCAGGCGTGTTAAATGTTATTGGCGGATGGTTTGGAACAGCTATTATCGCATTTGTAGCATCAGGTGCCATACTCGCTATAATAAGTTTTGGTAAAGGTGCCGCCATAGGAGTCTTATTGTTCGCAGCCATCCTATTGCTATCAAGAAGTTATATTTCACATAACAAAAAGGCAAAAGAAATACGTACAGAAGATTCTTTGAACAAGGCAGAAAGCAGTTCTATACAAGGAGTCATTATTGAAAGTGCTAAAAATATTTCAAACGTATTAAAAAGAACCAATAAAATTTATACCAACTCCATAAACGGCCTTGCAAAACAAGACCTAAATTTATTGAAGAAGAACAAAAAACAAGGGGAAAAACTCTCTAACGAAATAGACGATCTTCGTGATCATATTTTCTATTTCATCAAAAATTTGGATGAAAACAGTGTAGGCGCAAGTAACTTCTACATTAACACCTTGGGTTATTTGACGGATATCTCCCAATCGTTGGATTATATTGGCAAGGTTAGTCTTAAACATGTAAACAACAATCATAAAAAATTAAAATACAATCAAATTAAAGAGCTTAAGGAAATTGATTTAAAACTAGAAGAAGTATTGAATCAAACCCAAAATGCCTTTGCTAATCAGTCTTTTGAGGAGATTGGGGTTGTCCTAAATCAGAAACAAGAGTTGTTCGATATCGTTTCCGATAAAATTCAAACTCAAATAGCAAGAACACGTAACGAAGAGTCGAGCCCTAAGAATACTACCTTGTATTTCTCGTTGCTACTTGAAACAAAAGATTTAATGACTGCTACTATGAATCTTTTGCAACAATACCACGACGAGCATGACAGCTCTGTCGCACCTGCAACTATAGAAATACCTAAGGATGAGTAAGATTACTCGGACTACGAAATATAACTGTATCTTGTCATACTAAATAGTAAGTATGACACGGTACATTTGTATTCTAATAGTGATGCAGCTACACCTAGCTGCTTTTAGTCAAAACCTAAGCGGTTCCCAACTTTTGGATAAGGCTATAGAATACCATGACCCAGATGGAAACTGGAGTAGCTTTAAGGCGTCACTAACCGTGACAATGAACAAGCCAAAATCGACAGAACGCACAACAAAAATCCAACTGGACCTACCTTCTCAGTTTTATAGCGCTAGCGTACAAAAGGATGGAAATACAACAACCTCTACGCTTGATAAAGAAAACTGTACACTAATGTATAATGGGAGCACCGATATCCCATCGGCGGTACAGGACAGCTTGGGCTTAAATTGTGATAGAGCATTAATGATGCGGGATTATTACACCTACCTCTATGGCCTACCCATGAAACTCAAAGACCCAGGTACTAATGTGTATGAAAAAATTCAACAAAAAACCTTTAAAAACAAAGAATACCTCGTTTTAAAGGTCGATTATGATGAAGCTGTAGGGAAAGACACATGGTACTTTTATTTTGATCCAAAAACCTATGCCATGGAAGTATATCAATTTTTCCATGAAGAATCCAAAAATGATGGAGAATATATACTGTTGACGGATACTATGGAAGTCCATAACATCAAAATACCAAAAACAAGGACCTGGTATTATAATAAAGGTGATGTTTATTTGGCCACGGATATACTCACCGAAGCTGCCGAATTAGAGTAGTTCAATTAGCGATAAAAATTCATCTCGTCAATATACTTCCAAACGATATCTGGCAATAGTGGACGTATATTTTTACCCTTCTTATATTCGTTTCTAATGAAGGTAGAGGAAATTTCTACGATAGGCGCATGTACCCTATGAATTTTAGAATGCCCCTTGAATCGATGCTCAATTTCTCCTTCAGAGATTCTTGGATATACAAAAAGCTCGTAATGCTCTAAAATTGCTTCGTAATTCTTCCACTTATGAAAACCCTTTAAGTTATCCTCACCCATGATAAGGCAGAACTGATGTCCATCTGGGTATTTCTCAGACAGGTGTACAAGCGTATTGATGGTGTAGTTTGGTTGTGGTAGGTTGAATTCTATTGTGCTGGGTTTTAACTTTGGATACGCTTGTGTAGCCTCCAATACCATCTGATACCTATGGTTGTTGTCCAACAATGTTTTTTTGACCTTAAACGGACTTTGTGGTGTTACTACAAACCAAACTTCATCTAGGTCGGAAAACTCCACCATATGGTTCGCAATAATCATATGGCCTATGTGAATGGGGTTAAATGTCCCAAAATAAAGACCTACTTTTTTCATTACTGCGCTTTGTTTGGGCTAGCTATAAAATCGGCTACCAATTCTTCTGCTTCCTTTAGCGCAATATCTAAATCATAATTTTTAATGATCTTATCGAACTGGGGTGCCGTTGCTAATTCTACTGAGGCTTTAGCGATGCGCATATTAATTTTATCGTCGCTCTCCGTACTTCGCTTTTTTAATCGAATTTTAAGCTCATCTACACTTGGCGGCTTCACAAATACGGCCAACGTCTGTTCCGGAAATTTCTTTTTTATTCGTAGACCGCCTACCACATCAATATCAAAAATAACATTCTTGCCTTCTGCCCATAATCGTTCTACTTCACTTTTCAAAGTACCGTAAAAATTGTCACGGTACACTTCTTCCCATTCCAAAAAATCATCCTTCTTTATGTGCTGCTTGAACTCGGAAACCGACATGAAATAGTAGTGTTCCTTATTCTTTTCCTTTCCCCTCCTTGGTCTAGAAGTTGCAGAAACAGAAAATGCCAAATTAAGCTCAGGACATTGCAAAAGATGCCTAACAATAGTTGTCTTACCACTACCTGACGGTGCTGAAAAAATTATAAGTTTACCACCTTTCATTTTATATAAGGTATAGTTCTAAAATTATGTATTTTGTTCTTCAACTACTAAAGAACATTCAACATCTGTTCCTTTATTTTCTCTAACTCATCTTTCATCTGTACCACCAATTGTTGCATAGGGGCAAAATTGGCTTTAGAACCAATCGTATTGATCTCACGGCCTATCTCTTGGGAGATAAAGCCCAGCTTTTTACCATTGCTATCTTCCGACTGTAAGGTTTTGGTAAAATAATCCAAGTGATTTGCCAAACGTACTTTTTCCTCGGTAATATCGTATTTCTCCAAATAATAAATCAGTTCTTGTTCAAAACGATTGGCATCTACCTCGGCCTTTACATCTTGTACGGCTTTTTCCAATCGCTCCCTAATGGTTGCCTGTCTATCAGGATCCATCTCTAACACACCAGCCAATAACTTCTGTAACGACGCTATGCGCTCCAAAAAATCCTTTTCTAAAACACTTCCTTCCTCCGACCTAAAGGTGTTGATTTCGGTAAGGGCACCCTGTAAAGCTTTTAAAATCTCGGCATACTCCTCTTCATCTATATCTTCTTTATCGGTTTTCATTGCGTCCGGAAAACGTAACGCCATTTCCAACAACTTTAACTCATC
>CBDUKC010000033.1:0-16385 GCA_965367705.1 uncultured Maribacter sp.
GGATTTGGAGAAGACGGTATGGTCATCGGGATTTCATCCAAAAAACAATACAGCTCAGGGTAACTGGTCTCGATACTGCTAGTCAAGCGCACAATCTCTGTAATTATGGCCTGTTTATCATTCATCAAACTCTTTTTTTAATTTTCGATTATAAATATATTCTTCATAAACAGGAATACAAATGACTCAAATCATTAATAGAAAAGATTTCGTATGACGTTCGTCATTTTAAGGGTAGTGATATATATATACTTTTATGATTCCAATCTAAAACCCTAACTCATGAAGGCCATATTATACGCTACAGACTATTCCCAAAATTCCGTTGCAGCATTACGATTGGCGAATGAACTGGCAATAAAATTAGAGACGAAATTAATAGTAATGCATGTTTTTGATATTCCGATTTCATTGGCTAGTCCAGTTTCAATAACGTATCTCAACAAGGAAAAAAAATTGTTTGTTGCGCATAAGACTAAATTAAAAAGCTTTTACAGAAAACATCTTAGTGACTTTTTAGATGAAAACATGATAACATTTGTAGTGCATGAAGATGGTTCTGTACATGACGGAATCTTAGAAAAAGCATTTAAATTTGACATCGATTTAATTGTAGTTGGCACAAAGGGAGCTAGCCAAATCAAGGAATTTATTTTAGGTAGTACCGCAAAGAACTTGATACGGAAATCCTCTTGTCCCGTATTGGCGGTACCTGAAAAATCAACTATGATATCACCAAAGAAACTAGTCTATGCAACCGATTTTGAGCAAGCTGATATTTTTGCCATCAAGAGGCTTGTCAAAATTGCGGAAATATTTAATGCAGAAATCAAAGTGGTTCATATTACGAGCAAAAAGGAATATGCCGGCCCAGACCAAATGGAATGGTTTAAGGAAGTGCTAGCCGAAAAAATAGCGTATGATAAGCTTGAATTTGCACTTATTTTTTCTGATGCTATTTTTGAGGAACTCGTAGGGTATTTGGAAGATTCCCAAACCGATGTGTTGGCAATGTTAGAACGAAAAGAAAGTACCTTTTATCAAAAATACCTTCAGACAGATATGGTGAAGAAAATGCTAAAAACAATCAATATACCCGTACTCAGCTATAGTGTAGGAGGGCTTTAAACTACTACTAAAAAGAGCTTACCCTATTTAAAAATTTACAGCATATTTAATTTATGGATTTTTATTATGACAACTTTTACCTGATTTCGATTTTAGCAATAACTTAGTAGCATTCCAAAATTTTCCCGAGGTAGGATTTGGTCCCATTGTATTCGCGTCATCAACCATAAATGCATTCACCAGAAGTTTGAGGTATTGAAGCTGATTATTGTCGCCATAGAAATCCTCATATCCCATATCCCAATCTTGAAATTCTCTCCGCTCTATTTTCTCAAACGAGAGTAATGTTACAAATTCATGCCTTTCGTCATCCTGAATTTTCCAGAATAGCGAAAGTATACGTTTCCGGTTTCCTTCTAAATATTGAATAAAATCTCCCTTGTAGAACAACAAACATCCTGTAATCTGCTGCTCTCGATTGAATTTACGCGCTTTCTTGAGCATTTCTTGTATTTCGTGAATACCGAAAACTAGTTTTGCCTTTGATTGATATACTAATGCATGCATACTGAATTGGCGATTGATTAGTCTCTTAAATATAATAATTAACACATTGCCAATGAATGATTACCTTGACAATTCTCGTATTCAACGTGTTATTATATAATACTACCATCTTCCATCTGAATGATTCGGTCAGTGCGTTTTGCGAAATCTTCGTCATGGGTAACAACCAATAATGACAAGCCTGCTTCTTCCTTCAAGTCTTTGAATATTTTAAAGACGTTTTCCGAATTGTGGCTATCTAAATTACCTGTGGGTTCATCGCCCATAAGTATGGAAGGATTATTAATCAATGCTCTTGCTATCGCTACACGCTGCTTTTCACCTCCTGAAATTCGGGAAGCCTTTTGTTTTGCCAAATGTCCAATATGTAACATTTCAAGCTTTTTTCTAGCATCATGCTCAATTTCTGCATGGGATTTCTCGGCCAGTTTTTTTGCCGGAAGCATCACATTTTCCAAAACACTAAACTCCGATAGTAAATAATGAAATTGAAATACAAAACCGATATGCTTATTTCGGATAGTCGAAAGTTCTTGGTGGGATTTCCCTGAAACCAATTGGCCATTCAGATATAATTCGCCCGTATAATCGGTATCCATAGTAGAAAGGATATACAAAAGCGTTGATTTTCCAGAACCCGATTTTCCCATTATAGAAGCAAATTCTCCTTTCTTTATTCCAAACGTAATATCCTTAAGCACATGAAAATCCTTTGGTTTATGAAAATGTTTATTGATATTTTTCGTTTCGAGAACTAGTTTCATTTCACTTTATTTAAGTCCCACGAATAATACGAACTGGGTCAATACGTTTGGCCTTGTTCGAGGGTAACCAACCAGCTATAAACGTGGACAACAATGCAAACGTAATACCAATAACATAATAGGATATATTAAAATTAATGGGATATGTCTTAATCGTTGGCAAAGCTTCCGTCTCAAAAGCGACATTATCTATAAGACTTGAAAGTCCGTAGCCAATAATCAAACCGAGAATACCCCCAATTGCACCAATTATCATCGCTTGACTCATAAAAATCAATTGGACGTCACGACCTGAAAAACCAGTAGCTTTAAGAATAGCAATATCCTTCATCTTTTCATAAATAAGCATATTAAGAATATTATAAATTCCGAATCCGGCTACTATTAACAAGGTTATGGACACCGCATACGTAATCAAGTTTCTAATATTTGAGCCTGTCTCAAATTGGGCATTGGCCTGATTTATATCTGTAGCGGTTACTTTAAACTGGCTACCTAAATTTAGCGCCATAGCGGGGGCCTGTCCAATATCAAAGAGTTTTATATTAATATCGGTAATATAATTCTGTGCCTCACCTAAAATACGCTGTACGGTTTTTAAATTTGCAAAACTTTGAATATTATCAATATCCGCAATACCGCTTTGATAAATACCTACTATTTTCAAAGGAAAGATGTCTCCCTTGATTGTGCTTACCTGTACCCTATCCCCTACTATTAATGACATTTTTGAGGCTAGTCCTGAACCTAAAAGTATACCATTTTCTGTATTTTTAAGCGCCTCAGGACTACCTCCAATAATATAGTCACGCATATTGGATATTCTGGTTTCCTCCATAATATCTACACCGACTAAATTACCACCTAGTTCAATAGAACCGGACAGATAAAAAATTTGTGCACGCAACTGCGGAGTGGCACCTTTCACCTTTTTGTCATTTTTTAGATAACTTAAGATGGGTAGGGCATTATGAATTTTCTTTTGGCTCTGCTTTGGTTTTATGGAATGGATTACCTGAAACGACTTTTCAAAATCATTATATAATGATAGTGGTTGCTTTTTTGTAGGTTCAATTTCGTTATATAAATGGATATGAGGAGTTTGGTTTAAGATTAGGCTATCTAACATTTCGTTGAGCCCGGTCATAAAACTGACCAGCGTAATGTATGCCCCTATACCAAAAGTTACTCCAAGAGCAGCAGTGACCGTAGACTTCATCTTGGTCAACAAATGGGTCTTGGCAATGTTCAGTATAACCTTCCAATTGATCATTCTTCGGGTTTTAAAAGTTCCGTATGTTCGTCAATACCTCCTAAAACTTCTACCATAGCTAAATTCTGTAGGCCTAAACTAACTTCTACAACACCGTTGACGGTACGTACTTTATTTCCCTCAATTACATATGTTTTGGGAATGGTTAATACGTTTTCTTTTTCGGCAACGATAACATTTCCCTCTCCAGCCAACCCTGGATATAAGGTTTTTGGAGGGTCTTTAAAAACGGCCTCGACCGTAAAAGTCTGCGAACGCTCATCTTTACGAGGATAGATTTTAGCAACTTGCGCGGTAAATACGATAGATGGATAAGCATCTAAAGTAACCAAGGTCTTTTGGCCAACTTTGAGTTTTACGATGTCTACTTCATCAACAAGCATTTTAATCAAAAAAACAGAAGCACTACCAACCGCTGCTAGCGGTTCCATAGTACTCACAATTTCTCCTGGTTCCTTCAGAAGTGCATAAACTTTTCCGTTAATTTTGCTTGTGACAGTAAAGTCCATAGTGTTAATCTTAGATGATTCATAATTGTTTCGCGCCTGTAAAACTTGAGTTTGTAGTTCATTTTTTGTTCGTGCGTATCTACTTCTTAAAAGATTCAGCGTATTTCGGGAAAGTTCATATGCCAATTTGCGATTATCATATTCCACTTTTGAGCCTATTTGCTGTTCCCATAGCCGTTTTTGCCGAAAAAAGTTTATGGAATCATTTTGAAAAGACAAGATTGCGGCCTGTATTTCATCTTCCAGAGCTTTTAGTATAGCAGAACTTCCGCTAAAATTTTGACTAGCAAGCTGTAGGCTGAGTTTTGCATTTTCGGTAGTTAGTTTAGGCGCGTTATTTATAATTTGCAATAATGGTGTCCCTTTTAGAACAACATCTCCTTCATCCACCATATTTTGGTCCAAAATCCCCCCTACAGCCGCATATACCTGATATAGGCTATCTGGTTGAATGGTCACCGAAGCATATACAGATTCTGTTAAGCTCATTTTCTGCGGAACTATTTTTTCCTGTTCCTCTCCACAGGAAAACAGCAACGACCCCATTAGTATCATTATAAAAAAACGCATAGCTCTATAATTATCAAGATTCAAAATAAAGGGAAAATGTGTTTAAATACTATGAGGAAAGTCATACCCGAATATTTTTGAATTATAATATGTGCGTTAGACTTTTCCCCGCAAGAAACTGAATTCGTCCTAATGGTTTAACTGGTTGAGCAAATCTCCTTTTTCTCATGACTGATTAATATCATATGCGGTGAAGCGTGCAAAAGTTAGTTTTGAGAAAATTAGAAGTAAACAGGCCATGAGAAGAAATTTAAATCAAAAAGAAGGAGTTGAACTTTTGACTAACAACTATATAGGCCATTTGGGTTATATCTCCGGTTCCTCTCCACATATCGTACCCATTACGTATTATTACGACGAGGCTACCCATACCATTACCAGTTACTCATCAGAAGGTCATAAGATAGATGCTATGCGAAAAACTCCATTGGTCTGTCTTTGCGTTGATGAAATCAGCTCGGTAGCCAATTGGGAATCGGTCTTAATACACGGTACTTTTGAAGAGCTTTCAGGTATTGACGCAAAACATATGCTACGACAGTTTTCCGATGGTGTAAAACGTATCATAAATAAGATACCCACTAAAAATACCCAATTCATAAGTGAATTTTCTGCCAAAATCGAAAAGGAAAAAACGCCATTGGTATTCCGTATTACAATTGATGAGATTACTGGTAAGAAAAGGGAATCGTAATTAGCACCTTCTATGACCTATGTCATTTTATCCAAAATAAAGGAGAGGTAATTTTAATCTAACGCATAAACCCCTTGCACCATGCTCATTAAAAAATTTAGCCAAATAGGTATCTCGGATATTACATCTGTAGGAGGGAAAAACGCTTCTCTGGGAGAAATGTACACGCAATTGAGTGCTAAAGGAGTTCGTATTCCCAATGGTTTTGCCACCACGGCCGCAGCCTTTTGGAAATTTTTAGAAGAAAATGATATACAGGAAGCCCTAGAAAATATCATATCCGGACTGGATAGAATCCATTATGCCAATTTGGGTTTGATTGGTGAAAGAGCAAGAAGTTTGATTATGAAAAGTACCTTTTCAGATTCATTTTCAACGGCTATAATCAAAGCGTACGGAACCTTATGTGACCAAGAAGATATTGCAGTCGCGGTGCGGAGTAGCGCAACAGCCGAAGACCTTCCTGATGCCAGTTTCGCGGGCCAACACGATACCTTTTTGAATATTTCGGGAAAAGATGCCATACTAGATTCAGTCAAAAAATGCTTTGCCTCGCTTTATACCGACCGCGCTATCAAATATCGAGAGGACAAAGGATTTCTGCACAAAGATGTTGCGCTTTCAGTAGGCATTCAGCTAATGGTACGTTCCGATAAAAGTTGTTCTGGGGTCGGCTTTACCATCGAACCAGAGTCTGGCTTCGAAAATGTCATCTTATTATCAGGAGTTTGGGGCTTGGGGGAGAATATAGTCCAGGGTACGGTAAATCCTGATGAATTTTATGTGTTCAAGCCTAGTCTTCAAAAGGAGTATTATCCCATCATCCAAAAAAAATTAGGTGATAAGAAACTGACCATGATCTATGCTTCCGAAGCTGAAAAAGCCACGACATCAAACATAGCTACACCTATTGCCAAACAAGAACAATATGTATTAACCGACAACGAAATCATCACTTTGGGTAAGTGGGCATTGCTGATTGAGAAACACTATAATAAGCCTATGGACATCGAATGGGCGAAAGACGGCATTACTAATGAATTATTCATTACCCAGGCCAGACCTGAAACCGTTCATCAGACTAAAAATAAAAATATTCACATTGAATATCAATTACTGGAAAAAGGAAAAACTTGGATTCAAGGCAATGCGGTTGGGTCAAAAATCAAAGTGGGCAAAGCGGTTCTTTTGGAATCTCCGATGGAGACAAAACAATTGACTAAGGATTCCATTATCGTAACCGATACCATTACCCCAGATTGGGACCCACTGCTTAAACAAGTGGGTGGAATTATTACGAACAAGGGTGGCCGAACCAGCCATGCTGCTATCGTAGCCCGCGAATTAGGTGTCCCAGCAATTGTAGGCTGTGGTAATGCTACAGAAAGTATAACGAACGGGGAAACAATAACGATGTCTTGTGCGCAAGGGAAAACGGGATATGTATTTCAAGGAAAATTAGCATTCGAAGAGCGAGAAATCGATTTTTCAGGAATACAAATACCGCATACGGAAGCCAAATTAATTTTGGCCGACCCCGAAAATGCCTTTCAACTTTCTTTTTATCCGAATAACGGAGTAGGATTACTTCGCATGGAATTCATTATTACCCATAAAGTAAAAGTACACCCAATGGCCTTGGTCAAATACGATGCGGTTAAGAATGACGCAATCCGAAAGGAAATTGAGATGCTAACTAGAAACTATCCTAATAAATCCGCTTATTTTATTGACCAGCTCTCTCAAGGTATTGCGACTATCGCCGCCGCATTTTATCCAAAAGAGGTCATTGTTAGGTTAAGCGATTTTAAAACGAATGAATATTCCAACCTTATTGGTGGTGCCGATTTTGAACCTGAAGAAGAAAACCCCATGCTCGGTTTCAGGGGTGCCTCTAGATACTATAGCGACCTCTATAAAGAAGGTTTTGCCTTGGAATGCAAAGCCATTAAAAGGGTCCGTGAAACCATGGGTCTCACTAATCTAAAAATTATGGTACCCTTTTGCAGAACTGTAAAAGAAGGTAAGAAAGTACTGTCTGTCATGGAGGAAAACGGACTAAAACGTGGGAAAAATGGGCTCGAAGTATATACCATGGTAGAGATACCTAGTAATGTGATTTTGGCAGAGGAATTTGCCAAAATCTTCGATGGGTTCTCCATTGGTTCCAATGATCTAACTCAATTGACTTTGGGTATTGACAGAGATTCAGAAATCATGGGTAAACTCTTTGATGAAAATGATCCCGCGGCCAAGTGCATGGTTGCCATGGCGATACAATCTGCAAAGAAAACCAACACTAAAATCGGATTATGTGGACAAGCGCCCAGTGATTTTCCAGCATTTGCCAAATTCTTGGTTGAAGAAGGCATTGACAGTATTTCTTTCAATCCCGATGCATTATTACAAGGTATAGAAAACATCAATAAAGCAGAGAAAGGTCGTGTAACTTTTGGAATGGCGGAAAGTAGTAATTAAGCATTCTTAGAAATTCAAATTTTCCATATCACAGAATTAGAAATGGGGTATAATAGCTACTGAATTCAGGAAAATGGACATAGCGCACCACTTCTAACCGATTTATTTGTGTTAAATCATGATGGCGGTGGATGACTTGCCTTGGAAGCTATGACTACAGGACCATTGCACAATGGGTTTAGAAATCAATATTTTAAATCAGTGATAATTCACCAAATACTGCTGTAATACACTTACTTGAAAATCACCTACCACCGAAAGCCCTGTATCAGCATTCATGAGTACTAGACCATAGCCCAAATGAGATAGCTTACAGTCATTTATGATTTCTTTATCGATGCCACTGAAAACTGGCTTAAAATGTTGGTATAATTCTAATCCGGCCGCTCTACCCAAGTTGATTGCTTTCAAAACAGCATCTGAAATCTGTAGGGGCGTAAGACCTTGTTCCAACAAATCACTGGCCAAATATTTCATGCGCAGACTATAATAAAAATCCATAAAATTGGCAATACTATCTCCAGGTCTATAATCATTTGTGAGAATTGTCATTTCCATAGCCATCGTTTTTGTGTTCATTTTTTGTTCAACATTTCAACACTTAGAGTTTCTTAATATAACCGAATACCATCTTTTTAAATTCCTCAAAAACCTTGGCAAATAAATCCATTTTATCCTTCAGAACACGGTGCTTTTCATGGTAATCCCAGTCAGAAATTCCTTTTCCCCCTTGATATAAAAATGAGAGCATCTGCTCATGTTTATTAATATCTTCTGTCACATAATCGAAAAGAATTTCATGTATTACAGCTAAATTCTTGAGCATTTTTCCATATTCTGATACTAAGGTTTCTTTCTTGCTCAGTACCTGGGCAAAGAATTTTGTTTGGGTTTTCCAAAAGGCTATAGCTTCTAGCCACTCCCTACTCTCTTTGTGAAACACATGTAGACCTGCCCCCATATTAACGCTCTTATCGGATTAGCGGTTTTCACTATTATTTTGGTATTTATATATTCGTATGCCGGTCATGGTTGATACCGATTAAAGAAGCTGACTTGAAGATTTTTTCGAACTGTATCTAAAAGCGTTTTCACTTCCTGCACGGTAGACTTTTGTATCGTGGCGATTTCTTCCAATGTGAATCGATGTTCATTAAAAAGCTGAAAAGCCCTGCGCATTGGTGCTGAAAATTGGCGTAATACCATATCGCTATGCCTTTTAATATTTTCGGCACCTAGCTCCCGATCTAATTTGGCAATGAACGCTTTATTCTCATCTTCAACAAAAACATGATTAAGGATTTCATTATTTTTACGATAAGAGATATCATCAAGTTCTTCAAGCATTACTAAATCACCATCGCCGTCGGTACTGAAGTTTTCTTCCATTGCATCCCACTCTGGTTTGGAATACGTATCAATATTCTCAAAAAACAAACTATCGAATTCCTCTTCCAAAAGCGCATCCTCCAACAATTGATCTGCTGTTTTAAATAGCCATGGGTGTAAATTTTTTTCGTTTGCGACATCACCGAAATGGTCGTAAGCTTCAATGAACAATTGGTCAACAAAATCATCAGCTTTATATCTTCCAATATCAATTTTCTTACTGATTAAGGCGGTATTCAAGTTTTTTTGAATGTACCTCTTTACTTCAGGCATCGCTTTTAATAGTAAGGCATTAAAGGCTTCGATGTTCCCCTCCTTTTTAAAACGAACTAAATCAACATACGTGCTAGCAACAAACAGATGAAACTCGCGAGACGCTTTTTTATAATCCATAGTAGTTTTCATTATTAGAATTTTAGTCTATCCCAAAAATGCAAACTTGTTCTGAAGCGCAAAATGATATACATCAGTATCTCCATTATTAAGACGAAAAATTACAGACCAATAAAAAAATCGCTAAAACTGACCTAGGTCATTTTACAACTAAAACCAACAGTGTATTTTAGGGGTATAATAATAAAAGTAAAAGTTCATTGAAAAAATTAAACACACTTAGTATTCGGGGTACTAAGGTGTTATAAAAGAAGACGTTACGGACACCTGATTAAACCTTTTGAATCTCGAACGAACATAGCAATATAATCAAGTAGGATCAGTTTAAGTGGAAATTTGGTAAAAGAACATCTTCTAGGAAACCAGAGTACTTCTGTACTCTGGTTTCTTTTTAAATTCATATTGGTCTACTAGTTCTATAAGAAAAAAAGGACCACAACGATGCGAGCGAATACGTTAATGCCAAAATCACCTTCTAGGTCATTTTAGAAATATAATGGTGTAAAAGCTTGATAAAAAGCATAAACGAATTCAAACGTGTCGTAGGAAACAGGAGACCTTGGTCTCCTGTTTCTATTTTTGCTAGTATCAAAAAATGAACAATAGAAATCTTTCTCCAAAATTAAATCATGATTTGAAAACTACTTTCAATTAGTTCTTCCATAATGTTCGAATCTTTATCCTACTCCCATAGAATCAAAAGAAAGTGCTTACTGTCCAACTCTTTGCTATAGATAGTTTTTTATGCTAAAATATTTTTGCTCCCGTGTTTTACTCTGTATTATCATGGTTTAGGGATAGTTCAATAGCGTAAATAGGTAGCGCTTTCCCCTTCCTTTTAATTTAAAATGGAGCGTAAATTTCCAAGAATGACGAAGGTCATTTCAGTAGTGTTTTTTCCATTCTATTTTTGAGTAGAAATTTAAAAGAATACGTAACTTAAAAACAACATCATGACAAACGATAGTGGAAATGTTTTACTAGCACTTTTAACCGGAGCTGCAATAGGAGCCGGAATCGGAATTTTATACGCGCCTGACAAGGGTATTGAGACAAGACATAAAATCAAACAAAGGGTTGACGATACCACGCATGACCTTTCCGACCGTATTTCGCATGCTAAGGATGAACTCACGAAATCTGCAAACGAAAAAAAAGATGTCTTTGACCGTAAACTGGATGAAGCAATCTCTACTATGAGCTATAAAGCAGATGATATCATCGAAAAGCTGGAGCAAAAGTTAGAAGAGCTTAAAAAGAAGAATGCCCAACTACAAAAATAGCGTATATGGCTTTTGATGAATTAAAAGAAGACCTCATAGGAGCGGAAGCCAATATGAGGTCTTATGTAGCAACCAGCGACGAATACCTAAGGCTAAAGATCTTTAAGGTAGTTATGCAGTATATTACGGGCATTACCAAGGTCTTGCTCATAGGTATAGGTTTTGTTTTTGCCTTACTTTTCTTATCGTTCGCAGTCTGCCTTGCACTCTCTGAGCAATTTGACAGTTACTATAGTGGTTTTATTATCGTTGGTGGCTTTTATGCCATTGTAGGTATTGTTATTTATGTATTCAGGGAGAAACTGAACGCCCCGATACTGAAAAAATTCTCTAACTATTATTTTGAATGATTATGGTCAAAGAATATAAGTCATTTAAGGAAATAGAAACACGTCTAAAAGTTTTAAAGCTACAACGGGAAATTGACCAAGAAAGCCTCAAACTACATTTTTATCGGGCCAAAGCAGATTTGGTGCCACGTAAAATGCTTCAAGGATTAGGTTCTACACTTGCCCAAAGTGGTACTTGGAAAAATATTCTAATGACTTATGTTACAAAAAAAGTATTGGATATGCTCCGTAAAAGACGCCAAAAAGAATCCGAAACATAGTAGCTAATATCTGAAATCAGCTACCATCTCCAGTTCTTGCTTATCCAAAATAATAATCCTTCTTCCCTTATCTGTCGTAATCAAGCCCTCATCCTTAAAATCGGAAAGCGTCCGGATAGCCGTTTCGGTAGCCGTACCTATCATGCCTGCAAAATCTTCACGTGGAAGCGACATCCCTCCATTTGGTCTGTCTTTGATTAAACCCTTTTCATAGAGCTCTAATAGCGCCTTAGCTGCGCGTTGCCGCACTGAGGCAAAGGCCATATCTACCAGATGTGTCTGTACATCAATCAAATTATTGGAAATCATGGTTATAAATTGCTGGGAGACCATGTGATTACCATAAAGTAATTTTATAAAATCAGATTTTGGTATAGCACAAAGTTCTGCATCTTCCAAAACAACCGCATTTTCTACGTAAGTTCCTGCGGCATTCAATAACGATAATTGACCCACAAAATCGCCAGGGCCATACAGACCCGTAACCAGTTCTTTTCCAGACTCGGTACCTTTGTAGGTTTTGATATTTCCACGCTCTATAAAATAAAGAGAATGGGCGTTATCCCCTTCCCAAAAAATAATTTCCTTTTTTTCATAATATTTGAGGTCATGGTTTTTGGAAAGGCCTTTCAAATCGGTATGTTCAGAAGCTTCTTCCAAAAAAGTATTGATGCCTTCTACATTTTTTATGATTTCCTTTTTTAAACTATCATGCTTTTTCAAGCGGCAGGCGATGGCTTCTAACAATTCGAATTCTTCAAAAGGCTTGGTCAAATAATCATCAGCCCCGAGGTTCATACCCATTCGCATATCCGCCCTATCTGTTTTTGCGGTAAGAAAAATAAAAGGAATGCTCGACGTGCCGCTATCCTTACTTAAGGTTCTTAAAACTTCGTATCCATCCATTTGTGGCATCATTATATCGCAAATCACCAAATCTGGTAAAAATTTCTTAGCTTTTTCAACTCCAATTTTACCATTCTCGGCAGTACGTACTTCATAATTTGCCAGAGTCATTAATTCCGCTGTATTTTCTCTAACAGCTTCATTGTCTTCAATTAATAGTATTTTTTTCATATTCAGATAGATTTAAGGGAAGTTTTACAGTAAAGGTGCTGCCTTCTCCCGTTTTGCTTATAAAAGTTACAGCGCCTTTCATCAATTCCACATATTGTTTCACAATATGCAGCCCAAGCCCGGTGCCTTGAATATTTGTTACGTTTTCGGCACGAAAAAACCGTTCAAAAAGGTTCTCCTGTTCTTGCTCCGGAATTCCGATACCATAATCCGTAACTTTAAAAATCATGATATCTTCGATTTGTTCAAGCTCTAATTGAATTTCTTGTCCTTCTTCAGAGTATTTTAGGGCGTTTGACAAGAGGTTGACCAAGATGTGGTGTAACAGTTTCGGATCTAGAAAAACAGGTATTTCGACTTCGGAATATTTTAATTTAATCGCCTGTCCTTCTTTTTTTGTCCCCTCCATTTCATCAACGATAATTTTACAGAATTGAACCAGCTCTATATCTTGGGGTTTTGCTTGCACCCTACCCTCTTCTAACTTACTAAGCGAAAGGAAATCATTAAGTATAACTACTAAGTGTTTGACATGAGTTCGGATACGCGATACATGTTTTGCACGGCGCTCTTCTTTGCCTGGTTCGTTTTGCTTTCCAATAAGGATAGCCGAGGATAAAATAGCACTCAAGGGAGTACGGAACTCATGGGAGGCCATGGAAATAAAGCGAGATTTCAACTCATTCAATTCTTGCTCAGACGCTAACGCTTTGGTGAGTTCATCCCGTACAATTTTCTGTTCGGTAATATTGTTATAAACAAATAATGCCCAGATAACACCTTCTCCATCGGATTTTAGCGGTGTGGAATTTACCGCGTAATGGTTGTTCTTAAATTCTATTTCAAAAGAAAGACTTTCACCCTTTACTGTTTTTAGAACATCCTGCTTTATCCGTTCCATTTGTACTTCTGAAAAAAATGGAATATTGCTTACGGAATTTCCTTCAAAATCAGTCTTCTTTAAATTGAACCTCTTGAGCTCTTCTCCTTCTACATAGACCAATTCAAAATCAGTATTAAATACTACAATAAGCCCTTTGGGAAAGTTTTTAGCAATGGCTGCAAATAAAGCTTGGCTGCGCTGTGCTTTATTTTCCGCTAGTTTTGTGACCTGTATCTGGTCTTCTAAATTTAGATTGGTCTGTACCAATTTTTGAAACGTTGCCTCTATTTCCTTTGTACGTTCTACTACCTTGGTCTCCAATTTATCAGCGTACGCCTGCAACTCTTTTTTAGCGTTCTGAATTTCGGTAACATCGTTCTGCATTCCAATGAAATGCGTTAACTTTTGTGATTCGTCGTAGAGTGGCGTAATGGTGAGTTCGTTCCAAAATAGTGTGCCGTCTTTTCGGTAATTTCTTAGCACAACTCTGCAAGATTTACCATTCTGAATGGCTCTAGCCATAGTTTTTATTGACTCTTGGTCCCGGTCATCGTTCTGTAAAAAACGGCAGTTTTTCCCTAGAATTTCGCTCTGACGGTACCCTGTCATACGAGTAAAGGCCCCATTACTGTATAGTATAGGTAAATCTGGCTGTTGTGCATCCACAATAACAATACCATTGCCAGCAAATTCCAAAGCTTTATTTCTTAGATGTAAGGTGTTCTTAATTCCTTTTGTTTTCGTAATATTTCGTGCAATAGTCAACACTTGACTGTCGTTAACCGGCACGAGTCTACACTCATAATCTATCGTTCCATCAGCTACTGGAACATTTACTTCCAATGTTTCCATTTGTTGCTTGTGGATTACTTTTGTCATTACCTTTTTAAGCTTAACCCCGACTTTTTTTGGAAGTAAATCGCTAATATTTTTTCCCTCAAGCTCCTGTTTTCTTACATTCAGATACTCTTCATTTGGCATATGGATTTCTACAATAGTTCCGTTTTTATCATGAATGGTAATTACATCGGGTATTGCTTCTAAAATTGCCCTGTTTTTTTCCTCACTATCTCGTAATTTTTGTTCCGCAGCTACTTGTGCTGTAACGTCGAAGCCTGAACTTATTACACCCGTTATTTTGTCGTTTTCATCTCTTAAGAGTGCATTTCTCCAGCGTATCAATTTTCTTTTGTTCCCTTTGGCAACGACCCAATTTTCATAAACATCAGGTGGAGTAAGGCTACCCGCTATAACTTCATCAAAAACCTGAATAAGTTCCTTTTTTTCTTTCTTTGGGATGCAGCAACAGAACCAATTTTTTCCAATGATTTCATCCCGACTATACCCAAGTACTTCGCACCCTTTCTTGTTAATTAATTCAATGGTATGGTCCCTTTTAATAATTAATAAAATAGAAGCGGCTGCGTTCAAGTATTGCTTTAACGTTCTTTTTTCCTTTGCTAATAAGATTTCGGTTTCTTTGAGATTGGTAATATCGTGTATCGTACCGTACATAGTAAGAGGTTCACCCATAGAATTATATGTAGCTATACCACTTGCGACGATAAAGCGTACTGAACCATCTAGTCTTATAAATCTTTTCTCATATGCGTAAGGCTGTCTATTATCTACCGCAAATTTTATCGCTTTCTTAGCTCCTTCCCTATCATCAGGATGGATAAAGTTTAGAACCGTTTCTGAGTTCAAACGTTTGTCACCAGGTGGTAGTCCACATATGCTATAGCATTCATCAGACCAGCTTCCGGTATGGCTTCTCAAATCCCAATACCAACTACCGACAAGGGCCACTTTCTCCATAGTGGCTATTTCTGTAGCTCCTAAAGTATTGCCCATTGTTCCTTTCATTCTTCTATTTAATTTTGGATATAGTTTAATAACCTAAAAAATAAACCGCCATGTGCTTAGCCCCAGTAAATAATCAAATTCTATGTCAGCCACGGCAATTTTCCCTATATTTCTAAAATAATAATTTCAGTGCATCACCTTATATCAAATATATCCTTGTTAACGGTGAATAAATATGATATCGGTCATTAAGCCGATTTGAAAAAGAAAAATATGACATCGGTCATTTTCTTGTCGTATGAGATGGTATATTTTCGAGCATTAAACAATCATTTTTCACTATGAAAACAGGTTTGGTACTATCTGGAGGAGGTGTTCGCGGCGTTGCACATATAGGAGCGATAAAGGCCCTGGAAGAATATGGGATTTATCCTTCACACATAGCTGGAACTAGTGCAGGAGCCATTGTGGGAGCCTTATATGCTGGAGGTCATACTTGGGAAGATATACTAGACTTTTTCAAAACAACACAAATTTTCAGTATTAACAATTATGCAAGAAGCAAACCTGGTTTTGTTGATACTGAGAAATTCTACGATCATTTAAAATCATACCTTCCAAAAGATAGTTTTGCATCTTTGAGGACACCCTTATATATAACCGCCACCAATCTCCTAGATGGGACCTTAAAAGTTTTTCATCGCGGAGAACTTATTAAACCAATCCTTGCTTCTGCAGCAGTTCCAGGATTATTTGCCCCCGTAGCTTTTAAGAGTGGCTATTATGTAGATGGTGGCACCTTGAATAATTTTCCAGTAGATCTTATAAAATTGCAGTGCGACCAAGTTGTGGGCGTCTATGTAAATCCGTTTGAAAAAATGAAGATTACCGATCTTAAACACGCTCATAACGTCTTAGAACGGGCCTACCATATTATGGTGGCGAACGAAACCATCCTTAAATTTGAAGATTGTGATATACTCATCCGACCGGATCGCATGGCCGAGTTTAGTATGTTCTC
>CBDUKC010000034.1:0-16332 GCA_965367705.1 uncultured Maribacter sp.
CAAGCAGATATGTTGGTCCAATTTTTTGGCTTTATGACTTTAGTACCGTAACAGGGTCGAGGGCAACTTTTGAACTTGATTCATTAGGTCAAATAACACTGCGCCTAACATTGAACGAACCAGACCCGATAATAATTAAAACTAGACTGAACAATTTTAGTTCTTGGCACCCCACTTATGATTCAGAACTGCATCACGTATTGTGGACCGGAGAAAAAGCCTTGACACTACTATTTAAACCTGAAAGGAAGGGAGAAAAAATGCAATTAACATTTCAGAATATAATCACGGAAGGGGATTTTAAAAGATCAGACCATTTCAACCTTAACAAATTTTATGTAACAAAATTAGAAGAAAGGTTTAAAAAAGAATTGCAGAAAATATTCCAAACCGAAGAGTGGAGCCAAATCACTGTGGAATTAGCAGTTAAACAACAGTGAAAAATAATAACTCAATTAATTATAAAACGCTAAAAACTACCAACTAAAATGTTGTGGTTTTTTGATTTACTATTTCTGCGTCAAATAAGTCCGCAAAATGTTTGAGCAACTTTTCTTTGACTTCATTTGTTGAAACTTCTTGTTGTCCCAATTCAACATTCAAAGAGGTAACGGCCTTGTCCTTTATACCGCAGGGAATCATTAAGTCAAAATAACCTAGATCGGAGTTTACATTCAAGGCAAAACCATGCATGGTCACCCAACGAGATGCCCTCACACCCATGGCGCAAATTTTTCGGGCAAATGGGGTTCCCACATCTAGCCAAACACCGGTCTCTCCTTTAGAACGTTCTGCATTTAATCCGTATTCCGCCAAGGTAAGGATAACCATTTCCTCCAATAATCGGAGGTATTTATGAATATCGGTGAAAAAGTTATCCAGATCCAGAATGGGATAGCCCACAATCTGTCCTGGTCCATGATAGGTGATATCTCCTCCACGGTTTATCTTATAGAATTTAGCCCCTCTATTTTCAAGTTCTCTTTCATCAACCAAAAGATTTGAAAGATCTCCGCTTTTCCCTAAAGTAAAGACGTGGGGATGCTCTACCAAAAGAAAATGATTTGGCGATTCTAATCCGGCTTCTTCTCTTCGGTTCCTAATTTTAATAGCTAAGGTATTCTTGAAAAGTAGCTCTTGGTAGTCCCAAGTTTCTTTGTAATCTTTTAACCCGAGGTCCTGAAGATTTACCTTTTTATTCATGCTGCAAAGATACAAAGCGCATTTTAGTCCTCTAGTTCCACGAGTAGGTCAATAGCCTCTGGTGTTTTTGTCATATCAAGCATGCTTACTTCATAGGTCATAGTCTTACCATCTAAAGAAAAGGTAGCGCCTTCAATATTTACACTTTTCACCTTACGCGGAAAATGGTACTTAAATGTATACGTTGAGCCAGATAAAAACATTTCCGCACTGGAAAGGCTGTCTACCCGTTTTTGAAAAAGTTCTTGATTTATGATTTCGGTAGTTCTTGAAAATGTATTTCCGATAAAACTATAGTTAATCTTTGTAGGGGACTCCTCGGTAATCATTGGCATAGATTGCCCAGCACCAAGTTCACCGGTAGGGCTCAAGGAACTAGCGTTTTGAAACGCGTTGAACGCATCATCCATCTTACCAATTTCTTCAAAGTCGGCCAAAAGTTCAAACTGCATTTGAGCTGCTTTAGGATTCATAGCAATACGCATGCTAAAGGGCTCCAGTTTTTTCAATTTTGCCTGCTCTTCTTGGGAAAGCTTAGAAATACTATCTTTCTTTTCTTCCAGTAGATGTTTAAATACTATTGTAGAATCAATTACTTCTTCATGTTGTAAACTATCCATTTCCCCTATCATGGACATAAGTTCGTTGCCATCAAAATGTATTGATAGTTTGCCAGAACCGTCATCATTTAAATAAATTTCTTCGGTAAAATCACAGGCCGCCATTAGACCTATTACCGCAAAAATGCCCAAACACTTTTTAAACATCATACTCTCAATTTGGATTATTTAATATTACTAAAGCTGCAATAACTCCTGGAACCCATCCACAAAGGGTTAAAAGAAAAACAATAATTATAGATCCACAACCTTTTCCTATGACCGCAAGTGGCGGAAATATGATTGCTAATAAAACTCTTAAAAAACTCATTGATTTGTGATTTTGATTGATGTACTTATATGTCGCAAAAGTAATGGTATTGTTACAAAATCGCTTAAATTTAGGGTTAAATCAAAAGAAGTGATTTCGGTACGTATAGTTGTCATCTATCTTATAGCCACAATTGGTTGTTATGGCCAATACTCCTTTACTGGTCAAATTCCTCCGGACAGTCAAAACAAAACAGTTTATCTTTCTTTAGTAGAAAATTACAGAAAATCATCGCGTGTTTATTCGGATCAGATCCTTATGAAAACTGTGGCAGATGATACTGGAAATTTTATTTTCGAAGGTGATAATCTAGCGGCTCAAAACAGAATATATCGCATACATACAGATGACTGTAATGAAGGCAATACAGAAGGGAGTCATTTTTTCAGAGATTGTAGCAGCAGTAAAAGTATTTTGTTCATCGCTAAAAAAGGAGATAGTATTTTGTTTCCGCTATTACGGAACAACCAATCGTTTTGCGACATAGCATCTACAAACCCAGCTTCCGGACTTTTATTGGAAATTGATGCTTTAAAGGAAGAAATGATATTAGATTTCATAGAGCATAATAGCGATGCGAGTATAGCATTAAATCTAAGAAAATGGTTTTTAAGATTTCAAAATTATGGCGAAAAAGCAAAAGAGCCTTTGGCAGAACTTTATATCTATGATTTTTTATCGGATAGAAAGAACGAAACATATACCTATTTTCTAGATGATATAAAGGTGAATGAATATTATCAAGCTTTGGAACAGCGCTTACTATCAACATACCCTAGTAGTACTTTTACCCTACAATACATACAGGAACTCAAAGCAGATACTACCATTCAAGGATATGACCTTTCTACTGCGAAAGCGTCCTATTCCAGCTATTTTTGGTACGGTGGTAGTTTACTCCTTATATGTCTAACAGGCTATTTTGGATTACAACTTAAAAAACGACAAATTGAAAAAAAGGCGCTGGAAAGCTTGACCCCTCAGGAATTAACCATTCTAAATGCCATAAAAAAGAATAAAACAAACAAAGAGATTGCCTCCGATCTATTCATTAGCCTAAGCACAGTAAAAACGCACATCAATAATATCTACAAAAAACTAGATATTGATTCCAGAGCTGATGTGAAAAACATGTTTTAGTTCCCTACGAACAAAATCCACCCCCGGTCTAGTACTTATTTACACCTTCAAATACGCCGCTAACCCTGTATATTTAGACACCTTCGGTTTTCAATTCTAAAACAAGATTATGAAAACCATCCTTTTACTTTTAATGAGTTTTATCCTATGTACAACCATTACCTGTCAAACTAACGACCGGGAAATTAGCCTAGAGAACGGTCAAAAATTTCTGATTGGGGAAATTACAACAACAGGTCTATCACAGTCTGAGTATGCAAATTGGTACCTCCCTAATTTTAATAATTACGTACCTAACGAAACAATTATTTCGTCCATTAAAGAAGACCTACAGGAGTATCAGATTTTAATATTTCTAGGCACCTGGTGTGGGGATAGTAAAAGGGAAGTTCCTAGATTTCTTAAAATTTTAGAAACTGCAAAATTCCCTGACACGCAATTGAAAATTATAGCCTTAGACAAGAGAAAAGGCAAATACAAACAAAGTCCTACGGGCGAAGAATGGGGTCTGCAAATTTTACGTGTACCCACTTTTATCCTCTATAAGAATGGAAGAGAAGTAAACCGAATAATAGAATCCCCAAATACCACCTTAGAAGAAGACCTACAAAAAATAATAAAAAGGAAAGGGTATATACCTAACAAGGCAAAATCCATGCACTTCGATTAAGACAAAACCATAGTATCTTGCTTTTATGCAGTCCCTGTTAAGAGATTAATCCATTCTTAAGTATATTTGCGGCTTTAAAATACGCATTATGCAATTAACCGAACAAGAGGTTGTACGAAGAGAGAAATTAACAAGGTTACGGGAAATGGGAATAGACCCATATCCAGCTGCCCTATATCCAGTAGATGCTACTTCCAAGAGTATAAAGGAACAGTATAAAGAAGGAAAGAAGGTTATTATTTCTGGTAGGTTGATGCGAAAAAAAATACAGGGAAAGGCATCTTTTGGAGAATTGCAGGATAGTGAAGGTCGTATTCAGGTATATTTCAATAGGGATGAAATCTGCCCTTCGGACGACCACACGAAATACAATGAAATCTTTAAGAAACTATTAGATTTAGGTGATATTATAGGTGTTGAAGGGGAACTTTTCACAACACAAGTAGGCGAAATTACAGTATTGGTAAAAGACTACACCATTTTATGCAAGGCACTAAGACCGCTGCCCCTTCCAAAACAAGATGCTGAGGGTAATACCTATGATGAATTTAACGACCCAGAGCAACGGTATCGTCAGCGTTATGTGGATTTGGTCGTAAATCCGCATGTGAAAGACACTTTTGTAAAACGAACCAAGATTACCAACAGTATTCGACAATTTTATAACGACAAAGGATACTTAGAAGTTGAAACCCCTATTCTTCAGCCCATTCCAGGAGGAGCGGCTGCGCGACCATTCTTAACACACCACAATGCACTCAACATTCCGTTGTACCTGCGTATTGCCAACGAACTATATCTTAAAAGATTGATAGTTGGCGGATTTGATGGTGTCTATGAGTTTTCGAAGGATTTTAGGAATGAAGGTATGGACCGCACCCACAATCCAGAGTTTACCGTCATGGAGCTTTATGTAGCCTACAAGGATTACAATTGGATGATGGATACTACGGAAGAACTACTTGAAAAAGTAGCGGTAGATGCCACAGGAAGTTCTAAAGTAACGGTTGGGGATCATGAAATAGAGTTCAAGGCACCGTATCCGCGTATCCCTATTCTAGAGGCTATTAAAATACATACGGGTTTTGAGGTTGCAGGAATGGATGAAGTTGAACTTAGGGAAACGGCGAAAAAACTAGGCCTGGAAGTAGATGAAACCATGGGTGTTGGCAAGTTGATAGATGAAATCTTTGGGGAAAAATGTGAGCACTTCTATATTCAACCCACCTTCATAACGGACTATCCTAAGGAAATGAGTCCCTTAACCAAAGAACACAGAGACAATCCTGCTTTGACAGAACGTTTTGAGCTTATGGTAAACGGTAAAGAATTAGCCAACTGCTACTCTGAGCTAAACGACCCCATTGACCAGCGCGAGCGTTTTGAAGAACAACTACGACTATCTGAAAAAGGCGATGACGAGGCTATGTTCATAGACCAGGATTTTATCCGTGCTTTGGAATACGGTATGCCACCAACGTCTGGTATCGGAATAGGCATAGACCGTTTAGTCATGTTGATGACTAATAATTCTTCTATACAAGAAGTCCTTTTCTTTCCACAAATGAGACCTGAGAAGAAAGCAGTAGAACTTTCAGAAGAAGAGAAGACCATCATGGATTTTTTAAAACCTGTTGAAGAAATGCCCTTGGCAGAGCTTAAAGATAAAACGGGCCTTAGCGGAAAGAAGTGGGACAAAAGCACTAAAAACCTCTCAAAACTGGGATTATTCTCGGTGGAAAAAAGGGAAGATGGGCTGTTTGCCAAAAGGCTTTAAATAATTAGGCCGAACATTTGGGTTTATAAGTTATATTTATAGAGGGGATTTTGCTGTTTGGCGTTTTAGTAAATTGGTAAAACCCTTTTTAACTTCATTAAACCATCCACCAAATGCGAAACTACTTTTTTTTTCTGATTGTATTCTTTTGCTTTTTAACAACAAAATCACAAGAGAGTGACCTTAAAAATTTTCTAAGGTATTCTTTTCCTTATAATTTAACCAGTTCACAGAATCATGGGGCTATCGCTTGGGTAGAGAACCAAGAAGGGAAACGAAACCTTTATTGGGCAAAAGCACCCGATTACAGCCCAATAAAGCTCACCGCTTATGAGGTGGAAGACGGTCAAAATCTTAATGACCTGAAGTTTTCACAGGACCTCTCAAGACTTTATTTTGTAAGGGGCAGCTCCCCTAACCGCAGTGGGGAAAACCCCAACCCAAACTCCGACCCCAACGGTGCGTCACAAAAATTTGGAACGGTCGAACTGAATTCAAAAAAAGTGTTGGACTTGGGTCAGGGCTATTCCCCGATACCTATAGACACTAAAATCATTTTCATTAAAAAAGGGGTTGCCTGGCAAATGGACCTTGACGGCAGTAATGCAACGGAGCTGTTTAAAGCCCGTGGCACTGTAGGTAGTTTTAGACTATCACCAGATAGAACCAAATTGGCTTTCGTTAGCCAACGCGGGGATCATTCCTTTCTGGGAATCTATACCTTTTCAGATGGTACGTTGCAATGGGTTTCACCTAGCATCGACTCGGATTCAGACCCGGTCTGGTCCCCGGATGGCTCGAAAATCGCTTTTTTACGAGTTCCGTTTGAAAAATTGGAACTGTTCGCGCCTAAGCGCAGCGGACTCCCTTTTTCCATTTGGCTAACGGACACCAACACTGGAGAAACCTCTAAACTCTTTGAGGCCGAAGAAGGGACGGGTAGTGTTTACAATGCCATCAATGCTGAAAATCAATTGTTTTGGACCGCTAAAGGTGAAATTATCTTTCCCTATGAAAAAAACGGTTGGCGACAGTTGTACGCCGTGAAGGCAGCTTCCAAAGAAGTAAGCCCATTGGATCTTGGCCCGTATGAAGTACAATACGTAAGTCAAAGTCCGGACCGTCAACAAGTTTTCTTTAATTCCAATCAAGATGATATTGACCGGCAGCATATCTGGTCATACAACGGTACCGTAAAACAACATACAAAAGGCAAAAGCATTGAATGGTCTCCTTTGATGGATGGAGCAGGAAACCTCTTTTGTTTGGCTTCCAATGCTGTAACGCCTGCCCATGTTCAAAGATTGCAAGAAGGCAAGGCCGTGGCAGTAACCAAGGAGGCTACTTACCCGTCGGGCCTTTTGGTAGCACCGGAGCAGGTAATATTCACTGCAGCCGATGGTATTAAAATACACGCGCAACTTTTCCGGCCTAAGCAATTGAAACAAGACGGCAAGGCTCCGGGCATTTTGTTTTTCCACGGAGGTTCCCGAAGGCAAATGCTGTTAGGATTCCATCATCGTGATTATTATCATTATACGTACGCCATGAACCAATTTTTGGCCTCAAAGGGTTATGCAGTATTGAGCGTGAATTATCGTAGTGGAACCGGTTATGGCATGGAATTTAGAGAGGCCGTCAATTATGGGGCCACGGGTGCCAGTGAATACCAAGATGTATTGGCCGGAGCCACGTATTTAAAATCCCTAAAAGAAGTCGATGCTGACAAACTTGGTTTATGGGGAGGCTCTTATGGAGGATATCTTACGGCAATGGCATTGGCTAGAAATTCAGATATCTTTAAAGCAGGCGTTGATATCCACGGCGTTTACGACTGGAACAACGTGATTAAAGGTTTTGTGCCCAGCTATAACAAATTGGAGGTGCCAGACTTTGCAAAACTAGCCTATGATTCTTCTCCCATTGCATTTATGGATGGTTGGAAATCCCCGGTGCTTTTGATCCATGCCGATGATGACCGAAACGTTCCTTTCAACGAAACGGTTCTGAAAGCACAAAAGCTACGGGAGTTAAAAGTGGAATTTGAACAATTGGTATTTCCTGATGACGTTCATGGCTTTTTGATGCATAGCAACTGGCTGTCACTTTTCGAGGCCGCTGGTAACTTCTTTGATCGAAAACTAAAATAAATATACCATAATAAGAATTCCTTAGGATTACTACAAATTAAAATGTTCACTAGTTGGAAGAAACTAGGCCTTTTTCTTGGCCAAATTTAATTTTTAATCCTTCTAAACCCGACTTTCAAAGTAGTTTCCTAAGGAATTCTATATTCTCATGACTCTTTTTGTGGTTGAAATTCCTTTAAAATTATTATTATCTTTAGAAGTCTCTGTACCAGAAAGTAATGACGTTTATTCATAAAGCATTTTTTTTAGGAGTTGTAAGCAGCCTAATTCTATTTGGAAGTTCCTGCCAAGATCAACAACGGGTGGATTTCAGTACCCAAATAAAGCCTATCCTTAACAAAAATTGCATTACCTGCCACGGAGGTGTAAAAAAGAATGGAGGATTTAGTCTTCTCTTTGAAGCCGAAGCTTTTGCCAATACAAAATCGGGTATCCCAGCAATTATAAGGGGTGACGCGGCCAATAGTGAGTTTATTAAGCGCTTACATGAAGGCGACTTGGAACTGCGAATGCCGTATGAGAAATCTAAGCTTACCGATGAAGAAATCGATTTACTGACGCGTTGGGTAAATCAGGGAGCAGAATGGGGCGAACATTGGGCCTATTCCCTACCGGATAAAGTTACGGTGCCCAAACAAGCCGTAGAAGCTAGTTTTACACCTGAAATAGCTTCCCAGTTTTTAAAGAACGATATCGATTATTTTATAATGGCCCAGTTAGCGCATAAAAAACTAGAACCAAATACCCAAGCTGACAACAATACCATTGCGAGAAGAGTGGCCTTGGACATTACTGGATTACCACCATCGAACGCGCTTATCCAAAAATTCACTAACGGCGAAATATCCTATGAAGTTTTAGTCGACACCCTTTTGAATCAGGATAGTTTCGGAGAAAAATGGGCAACGTGGTGGTTGGATTTGGCGCGTTATGCGGATTCCAAAGGCTACGAAAAAGATATGGGACGATCTATATGGAAGTATCGTGATTGGGTCATCAATTCTTTTAATACTGATGTACCGTACGACCAATTTACCATAGAACAACTGGCGGGCGACCTGCTTCCTGCGCCGACCACAGATCAATTGATTGCAACCGCCTTCCACAGAAACACCATGAATAATGATGAAGGAGGTACTGATGATGAAGAATATAGAATAGCAACGGTAATCGACAGGTTAAATACCACTTTTGAAGTTTGGCAGAGTACCACTATCGGTTGTGTGCAATGTCATAGTCATACCTACGACCCGTTCAAACATGAGGAGTATTATAAGCTGATGGCCTTTTTCAACAATTCTCGAGATGAGGATACGCCAAGCGAAGCTCCTGTACTTAAATTTTATAATGCTGAACAACAAAAGCAAGTAAATAAAGTACTGGATTGGATAACTGAATACGGTGATGAAAAGACCATGAAAACCTATCGTGATTTTCTACAGTTTACGGAACCAGTTTACAAATCGCACTTCTTCAAGGAGTTTAAGAACAGCGTATATGATGACCATGCTTCCGTTGTTTTTTGGGACGATGGTAACCTCATCATTCCAAAGGCCTATACCAACAATGCCAGTTATGTGTATCTGAATTATCGGTCGCACTATAACAACACTAAAATGACCATCCGAGAAAAGGATGCTAACGGGCCTATTCTGGCAAAATTTACACTTGATAAAAGTAAAAATAATACAACTTCACAGTTCGCACTAAAAAAGATAAACAAGAAAACGGATATCTACATCGAGACACAAAATGATGCCATCGCTCCTGAAAAGAACATATTAAATTTATACTGGGTAGGTTTTATTCCAGATATGCCCGCCCAAGATGCAAAAGGATGGTCCGTAGTAAACGCTGCGCTAGTAAAATCCTTGAACACACCAACAGAGACAGTGCCTATTATGGCTGAAAATCCAGCGTATATGAAGCGTACCACACAAGTATTTGAACGTGGAAGCTGGCTTACCAAGACCGATACGGTAGAACCCGGAACGCCCCAAAGCCTAAACAATTGGAACAATACATGGTCTAAGGACCGCTTGGGACTCTCCAAATGGATTGTTAGCAAAGAGAATCCGTTGACCGCCAGGACACTCGTCAACCGAATTTGGCATCAAATTTATGGTCACGGACTAGTTTCGAACATAGAAGACATCGGTTCTCAATCGGATGCGCCCACACATCCTTTTCTTCTAGATTGGCTCGCATTGCGTTTCATGAACGAACATAACTGGAGCGTAAAGTCTCTAATTAAAGAAATAGTCTTATCAGGAACCTATCGTCAAAAATCTGAAAGCACACCCGAAATATACCAACAAGACCCCGAAAATGAATTCTATTCGCGTGGTCCAAGAATCCGTTTGGGAGCGGAACAAATTCGAGACCAAGCGCTGGCCGTGGCTGGACTGCTGAGCGATAAAATGTACGGTCCAGGGGTAATGCCCCCGCAACCTGATGGCGTTTGGCAAACTGTATACAATGGTGCAAATTGGATGGAAAGTAAAGGTGAGGACCGCTACCGCCGTGGGGTCTACACGTATTTAAAACGCACGAGTCCCTATCCTTCTTTCCTGACTTTTGATGCTGGAAGTCGTGAGGTATGCATGATAAGAAGAACGGTTACCAATACACCACTGCAAGCCTTGGTCACGTTAAACGATCCAGTGTATTTAGAGGCTTCCTACCATTTGGCAAAAAACAATCGGATTCCGAATAATGTAGAACAGAGCATCATCCAAAGCTATGAACACGCTACGCTAAGAAAGATTACCCACACCCGACTTGAAGCACTGACAGAACTTTATGACAACTCCATTGTTGCGTTTAAGCAAAACAAAGAAGCAGCACTAGTATTTCTTCATTTTGAGGAATATCCTACTGCTGAGCTTGCCGCATTGACTATTGTCGCTAATGCGATAATGAATCTGGATGAATTTTTGACCAAAACTTGACGTACGTTTTAAACGTAAATGGTAAATCACATTTCTCAACAACGGAAATATTAGTGTAAAAACAGATGGAAAATGAATTTTGGGTTTAAATTGATAAGTTAGACAGGAATCATGGATTTCGCATGTATTCTTTAGTGAAAAAACGAAGATGAAAGACATCGTAGAACGACTGATAAAGGAAAAGCTTAGCCGCGAAGCACAGGAAAAGACGCGTAGGCATTTTATTAAAAGTTGTGCCCAAGGTATGGGCGGACTTGCTTTGAGCTCTATTTTTATGGGTTGTGACCCATTAAGCAAATCACCAAAAAAAACACCCATAGCTTTATCAGATAGGGATTTGAATCCATTGGCCACCTTGGCACCTCCTTTTGGGCCAAAAGTAAAATCTGTTATTTATTTGCATATGGCAGGTGCTCCTTCGCAATTAGAAATGTTCGATTACAAACCTGCCCTTCAAAAATTAGATGGCCAAGATTGTCCACAATCACTTTTGGAAGGAAAAAAATTCGCCTTCATCAAAGGCACACCCAAGTTGATGGGGCCACAGGCAGAATTCAAACAAGAAGGTGAATCTGGTAATTGGGTCTCGAACTTCATGCCCCATTTTAAAAAAGTGATAGACGATGTGGCATTTTTGAAAGCCGTGCATACGGATCAGTTCAACCATGGCCCAGCACAGCTATTTATGCATACCGGTAGTGCACGCTTAGGAAGGCCAAGCATAGGATCATGGGCCACCTATGGCTTAGGTTCCGAAAATCAGAATTTACCAGGCTTTGTTGTCCTTACCTCTGGTGGAAATACACCAGATGCGGGCAAAAGTGTTTGGGGCAGTGGTTTTTTACCTTCCGTCTATCAGGGTGTGCAATGTCGCTCCAAAGGGGATCCTGTTTTATATATTGAGGATGCACCTGGTATAACCCGTGACTTGAAAAAGAGTACGATAGACGCGATCAATAAAATCAACAAAGAAGAATATGCCAAATATGCGGATCCAGAAATATTAGCGCGTATCAACCAATATGAAATGGCTTACCGCATGCAAATTGCAGTACCAGAGATCATGGACATTAATAGTGAACCAGAACACATTCAACAAATGTATGGTGTGGAACCTGGCAAGGAATCCTTTGCCAATAATTGCCTGTTAGCTAGAAAACTGGTTGAAGATGGCGTACGCTTTGTACAACTGTTTGACTGGGGATGGGATACCCATGGTAATGTTAGGGAAGGGTCCATTGATTTAGGGTTGCGGAATAAATGCAGAGAAATTGATCGACCAATCACGGCACTTATAATGGATTTAAAACAACGCGGATTGTTAGATGATACCCTAATCGTCTGGGGAGGAGAATTCGGAAGAACACCCATGCAGGAAAACAGAGGCAATACAAAAATGGCCTATAAAGGTAGAGACCATCATGGTGATGCCTTTACCATGTGGATGGCAGGTGGTGGAATCAAAAAAGGAGTCTCACATGGCAGAACCGATGATATAGGATTTTCTGGAATAGAAGGACAGGTTTCCGTACACGATGTACATGCGACTATTTTACATCTTTTGGGGTTTGATCATGAACAATTCACACACGAATTTCAAGGGCGAAATTTCAGATTAACGGATGTGGAAGGTGCCATTATTAAGGAGATTTTGGCATAATGCCTTAATTCAAAACAAGGAATGTTATTTTAAAATCTAAAAATAAAATTTAATCAAACAAATGATAGTGCGCGCGCTCCTAACCATTTTTCTGTTCACACTTAGTGTAAATTCCCAGCAAAAAAAGCTAGAATTCTACCAAACCGATTGGGGGCGACAAATCTCATGGGACGCATTTTGTAAAAAAACAAAAGCAGCTGGCTATAGTGGATTAGAAACATGGTTCCCCTCAGATGAAAAAAGCAGAATAGAACTAAAGACTGCATTAGAGAAGTACGATTTAAAAGTCGGCTTTCTAAACGGCACCAATAAGTCACTCCCCTTTAAAGAAAGTATAAAAGCCTATACGGAACACTTTAAAAAACTAATCGCTTGGAAACCTGCCTATATCAATTGCCATACGGGTAGCGATTTTTTATCATTTGAACAGAACAAGGCCTTTATTCATGCGGCCAACAACATAGCAAAAGAGTACAGTATCCCCATTTACCACGAAACCCATAGAGGGCGATTTAGTTACAACCTTACCGACACAAAAAAGTATATACAGGCTATCCCAGATTTACAGCTTACTTTGGACATCAGTCACTGGATGGTAGTGCACGAATCTTTATTGGAAAATCAAGATGTCATTTTGGAAGAAGTTTTAAATCGCACCCATCACATTCATGCCCGTGTAGGCCATGCGGAAGGTCCACAAGTAAATGACCCAAAAGCACCGGAATGGAAGAAAGCAGTAGATCGGCATTTGGAAATTTGGGAAATAATAATTCGTGAAAAATGGAAAACCCAAGATGTCTTTACCATTACGACAGAATTTGGACCCGCAAACTATATGCCTACCTTACCGTATACGCAGGTTCCAGTTGCAAACCAATGGGAGGCGAACCTATACATGATGAAGAAACTAAATGAACGATTGAAATAATAGTTTGGAAATATTAAAACAACTCTTGGGTCGCTTACACCCACTTATCGTTCACTTGCCTATAGGGTTTCTCATTCTTGGTCTCCTACTGCATCGGTATGACCGAAAAAAAAAGGAATTCCAAAACGTTGTCGCCCTTATCTATTACTGGGGGGGAATCAGTGCAGTCATCGCATGTGCTACAGGCTATTTGCAATATTTAGGGGAAGGCTATGCTTTTGACACCGTAAAATGGCATTTATGGTCAGGTATTGCCACGGCCCTGTTTAGTTTTGTAATGTATGCCAAAATTGCTGAATTAAAGGTTATGGACATCTTTAAGAAAATTCCAATAGTAGCATTCTCCATCCTGTTTTTCATACTGTTATCCTATACTGGACATCAAGGAGGTAACATAACGCATGGTGAAGAATATTTGGTTGAACCCTTACCCAACAGCATTAAATCGGCCTTAGGTTTTGAAACCTTTGAGGAAAAAAAAATTATGTTGCACGAAGAAAATTGGGAGGAAGTCCTCATTTATGAAGACGTAATCGCACCGATTTTGAACAATAACTGTGTGAGCTGTCATAACCCTAAGAAAACCAAAGGGGAACTACTTTTACATACTAAGGAAGGCCTTTTACATGGCGGTGAAAACGGCGAGGTCCTGCTGGCTAATAACGCAAAGCAAAGCGAACTTTACCTTAGATTGACACTTCCGCTAGAGGATGACCTTCACATGCCACCTAATGGAAAAACCCAACCAACGAAAGAAGAAATACAACTGGTAAGTGCTTGGATAGACGCCGGACATCCATTTTTAGGCAGTATCAAAGAAGCCGGACTAAAAAAAGCGCTATTCACTTCATTTTTTCCGAAAATTCATGATTACGATTATCCCGATACGGAAATTGCAGAAGCATCAAAAGACAGTATTTTAGCTATAGAAAAAACGGGGATTCATGTAGATATAATTAGCAAATCATCTAACTTTCTAAGTGTATCCGCTATCAACAAAACCTCTTTTAATGATAATGATTTTGAAGCTTTACTTTCCATCAAAAATAATATTTCCAGACTGGACCTCGGTGGTACACAAGTAACAGATGCAATTATTACCCAACTAGTACAACTTCCAAATTTAACCGTTTTAAAATTGGACAACACCTCCGTAACCGGAGCCAACATCGAAGCCTTGGCTTCTTTGAAACACTTAAAAACCATAAATCTTGTTAACTCACAATTTACAGATGCCCATTTAGCAAAAGTATCCACTTTTCCAAAATTACAGCAGGTATATCTTTATAACACCAAAGTAAAAGACAGCAAAATTAAATCCTTAAAGGAAGGGCAGATAAAGATCAATTACGGTAATTACGAATTACCTCCTATCGCATCTGACTCTATTTTGTATTGATTTAATACTACTTGACTGATTTCTAATATCTATAAATAATCATTTTCCGGTCCAAAAGAAAAAGCCTAGTTTAGAAGTCAAATAAACGAATCATAGTGTACAGTAAAATAATAGGTTTACTAGCAGGCCCCGTTCTATGTTTATTGGTGCTTAACCTTCCATATCCGATAATTTTCGAGCAGCCGGACGCTGTAATCGCCGTGGCACTTTGGATGATTGTTTGGTGGATTACCGAGGCTGTTTCTATATCAGTAACCGCCTTGCTTCCCCTGCTATTATTTCCGTTATTAAAAATCATGCCCATTGCAGATGTTGGTGCTAATTACGGTAGTCCAATCGTTTTTCTTTTTTTTGGCGGGTTTGTTATGGCGTTAGCGTTGGAGAAAGTAAACCTGCATAAACGAATAGCCCTTACCATTATTAAAATTACTGGAACCACCCCCAATAAGGTCGTTTTAGGATTTATGATTGCCACCGCCACCCTAAGTATGTGGATAAGTAATACCGCAAGTACCGTAGTCATGCTTCCTATCGCTTTATCAGTCATACAACTGTTGATTAATGATGCAGATGGTTTTACCAAAAGGGATAAAAATTTTGCATTGAGTGTAATGCTTGGTATTGCATTTTCGGCAAATGCAGGGGGGATAGCAACCGTCATAGGAACACCGCCCAATTCCGTACTCATAGGATTACTGGAAAATGAATACAACACCCAGATTTCCTTTTTGAAATGGATGGTTCTTGGCCTTCCATTCTCTATACTATTAATTGCCTGCTGCTATTGGGTTTTGGTCAAGATTATGTTCCCAAATGGCGATTTAAAATTTAATGCTTCCAAAGCTATCATTTCAGAAGAATTGAAAAAACTAGGACCTACTTCCCCCAAAGAAAAAATGGTCTTATGTATTTTTGCAGTGACCGTATTCCTTTGGGTTTTTAGAACAGTTATAAATAATCTTTTTCCAAATTTGGGTCTAACGGATACCATGATTAGCATCTTTGCAGCCATTGCTTTATTTGCATTTCCTTTTCAACTTAAAAAAGGTGAGTTTATTCTAGAATGGAAGGATACCCAAAAGCTTGCTTGGGGTATTTTAATCCTATTTGGAGGTGGCTTGGCACTGGCTAAAGGTATGTCTGTAACGGGTATCGTTGATTTGGTTGCAACCAGTATTGCAAGCAGTAATATTAGTATTCTCTTTACCGCGGTATTACTAATTTTTCTGATGTTGTTTATGACGGAATTAATGAGCAATGTTGCTCTAGTGGCTGTCTTGGGCCCTGTCGTAGCAGGTATAGCCATAGGGCTAGATATACCTATCGTACATTTATTAATACCAGTTACCATTGCCAGTAGCTGTGCCTTTATGTTGCCTATGGCCACACCACCTAATGCTATAGTGTTTGCGAGTGGCTATATAAAAGTGCATGAGATGGCCAAGGCCGGATTTTTATTGAATATGATATCCGTTGCGCTTCTAGTGATTCTATTCCAATTTGTGCTTCCCTTACTTTTTTAAA
>CBDUKC010000035.1:0-16165 GCA_965367705.1 uncultured Maribacter sp.
AGGCTGGTACTCAACAATAAATTTAATCCAAGCTTGATTCGTATTCCTAAAAACATTTTTTAGCCACTACGGAGATAGAAAAGCCAGATGCACAAAAGCGTAGTTTTCATTTATCTCTAGACCTTTACCTTATAATTAAATCAATACTGTTTTAGGATGCTACTAAGGCGGCAGTTCCAATACTATTTGGGAATTGATATAAAACCTTACCTATGATTTCTAATTCATAATTCGGGTCAACTGAAAATAACGTGCGTAACTTTCAGGAATAGTCTCTAGGTTCAATAAACTACCCTCTGGTATATAGGGATAGATTTCACTGTAATTTTTTACCTCGAACATCCCCATTCGTTTGCTAATATGCTCACGTCGCAATTCTTCCGGACCATGCAGTCCGGCGGCGGATATCAATTCAAGGCAGCTCTTTACCGTAGCCTCATGGAAATTTTTGACACGAGGCGCTTTGTCAGCCACTACTAGTCCTTTCATTAGGGATTTGTTCTGGGTAGCAACGCCTACGGGGCAGCTATTGGTATTGCATTCCAATGCTTGGATGCATCCTACGGCCAGCATCATAGCACGAGCGCTGTTACATCCGTCCGCGCCTAAGGCGATTGCCCGTGCCATATCAAAGCCGGTAATGATTTTACCTGCGGCAATCACTTTAATCTCTTTTCTAAGACCAAATCCTGTAAGGGTATCATGTACAAAAATCAACCCCTCCCGCATAGGCATTCCCATGGTATTGGAAAACTCTACTGGAGCGGCACCCGTGCCACCTTCACCGCCGTCCACACTAATAAAATCAGGAGTAATTCCGGTGAAGACCATGGCCTCGCAAAAATCCATAAATTCCTGTTTTCTCCCTATGCATAACTTAAAACCTACAGGTTTGCCCCCTGACAAATTTCTAAGCTTTTCAATGAAATACATGAACTGTATAGGGTTCTTAAAGGCCGAATGCGATGGTGGCGAATGTACTGCAACCCCTGCGGGTACATGTCTTATTTTAGCTATTTCGAGGGTGTTTTTTATCGCAGGGAGAATACCTCCATGCCCAGGTTTCGCACCTTGAGACAATTTTATCTCAATCATTTTTACTTCGGGCTTTATAGCATTTTCCTGAAAAGTGACTTCGTTAAACGTTCCGTCATCTTTTCTACAACCAAAATAACCCGTTCCTATCTGCCAAATAAGATCCCCGCTAGGCCGCAAGTGATAATCGCTGATACCACCTTCGCCAGTATTATGGGCAAAATTTCCCATTTTTGCACCTTGATTCATGGCAAGCACTGCATTTTTACTCAAAGAACCGTAGCTCATGGCAGAAATGTTCAACAAACTTGAGGCATACGGCTGCTTGCAATCTTTACCCCCTATTACTATTCTGGGAAATTCTTCCAAGCCTTGAGGATGGTTCTTGGCATACATGGAGTGCTCCATCCACTCGTAGCCTGTTTGGTATAAATCCATTTGAGTACCAAAAGGCACCGTGTCCGTATCTCCTTTAGACCTGCGATATATAGTGGAGCGTTCTATTCGGTTTAGGGGTTTTCCTTCGGTATCAGTCTCTACAAAATACTGCATGATTTCTGGCCTAATGGACTCCAACACATACCTCATCCTACCAATAACAGGGAAATTACGCCGAATCGTATGATGCGTTTGTACCATATCAAAAATTCCCATAAGCACTAAGGGCGCTAACAAAACCAAAAACCATAGCACAGGCAGCCAAAATAAGGAAATGCTAATTATGGATGCAATACTGATAACAGATATGATAATAAAATACTCACGGACTTTCATAAAAACACGTATTGCTTATCTATCAAAGATAAGCATCAAAGCAAGGAAAAGAATTAGCACCGAATATAAAACAAAGCAAATTCGCTCTGTAATAGCGCTAAAACGAATCATATATTCAAAGGGAAATATATTCAAAATAATTCGCTTCGATTAAAAGTCGTTTCACGTTACAATTTGGACGCTTCACTTAATAAGTGTCGATTCTAGGTTGATCAACGACTTACATTTGTACGACAATAACAAAGAAAATAAAATTGATTAAATATAATAATATGAAAAAAGCATCCACCATTTTGAGTCTATTATTCTTAGGTGCCGCGTTAGTATCCTTCAAAGGATATCCACAAGCCAGCCCAGAGTGTGTTGACCCAAGTCTAGATAAAATCGAATTAATAGAAATTGAGGAGAACATAGAGTTAGGTTTCGACACTGCTCAGTACCTTCCAGAAGGTTTTAATGCGTATGCAGGAATGCAAACGGCGGATGGCCTAAATCTTATAGTAATAGAAGAGGAAATAGAATTAGGTTTCAACACAAAAGACTATTTACCAAAAGGATTCAATCCTTATAGAGGAATGATATTCGCGGTAGAAGATATTGTCGTAATAGAAGAGGAAGAAGAATTTATTTTGGATTTCAACACCCAAAAATACCTTCCTAACAGGTTTGATGCCTTAGCCAAGTAATTTTAATTGAGTGAGCTTAACATATATAAAAGCTCAACGATTCAAACCCATACTATTTTCGGGCGGAGTGGTGAACGTATTGTTCTCGACCCCGCCCGAATCGATTTTAATCAAATGGTTTACTCATAGGAGGTCCTCAAAGTAACTATTTTAAAATTAACGTATTTTTGAATTCATCCGAGAATAATTTCACATAGCCTTGAGACACGTAAAACAATCTTCTATCGTTAAAATAGCCGTTCTATTGGCCATTTTAGTGTCTGTTCCCAAAACTATCTTTATTTATGACATGATTAGTCAGGGTAGCGATGAATTCTCAAGAGCATGGATAGCGGATTTACTTTATCGCTTCATTTTTTTCTTTTTATTCTCATGGGCCATTTTGCAGCTTAACGCGAACGTAGGTTACGCCAAATACCAATGGTCTACATCAGTACGATTGAGTGTAATGGTACTTATCAATATTACAGTATTGATTGCCACACTTAGCTTTTTTGAATTTTTGTATCCATATGTGATACAGATAGACATGAATCAAAGGGATAAAGGTTTTCTAGCCTTTACGTATACCATTTTACTTTTGGCTCTCTTTTTCATTGGCCGGATATTGCGATTACAGGTTGAAAAGCAAGAAACTAGAATTGAGAACGAGCACCTGAAACAGCAGAGTTTACAAAACGAGCTTATAGCACTTAAAAATCAAATAGATCCACATTTTCTATTCAATTCCCTAAATTCTTTGACCTCTCTCATTCGTGAAAATGAACCCGCCACCCAGTTTGTAAAAAAACTCTCCTATATGTATCGCTACATTTTACAAAGTGGAGATAGTGATCTGGTAAGCGTTAAGGACGAATTAAAGTTTTTAGAGAGCTATACCTATTTGATGCAGACTAGGTACCGTGATCGCTTTTGTATAGACATCAATATAGATCCTTATTATTTAGAGCAAGAAATACCCCCTTTAGCGCTACAATTATTAGTAGAAAATTCAGTGAAGCACAATGAAATATCAGAGACAAACCCTTTAAAAGTGAGTATCTATTCCAAGGAAGGTTCCCTTTATGTAGATAACCCCATGCGACTCAGAAAAACGTTTGCTGAAGGCACAAAGAACGGCCTTTTGAACCTGAGGAAAAGATATGTTCTTTTGTTGCGCAAGGAGCTTACCGTACGTACAGAAAATGAAATCTTCAGTGTGCAACTTCCTTTAATCAAACCCCTATGAACGTAGTAATCGTAGAAGACGAACTTGCCGCGAGCGACAACCTTACCTATCTGTTACAGCATATAGATAGCAGTATTAACGTAGTTAAAGTGCTAGATTCGGTAAAAGCATCTGTAGCCTATTTTTCCAAAACCCAAGCGGCTGAACTAGTGTTTATGGATATTCATTTAGCGGATGGAATTTCTTTTGAGATTTTTGACCAGGTCTCCATTACGGTTCCGGTTATCTTTACCACAGCATATAACCAGTATACCCTAAAGGCATTCAAGGTAAATAGTATAGACTATCTACTAAAGCCTCTGGATATTGATGAACTTTCAGATGCCCTGCAACAGTTTAAAGAGCAAAAACACGATAAAGGCATTGCGGATGATCAGATTAAAGGTCTTTTGGACTTGGTAAAAGAAAAAAAACAAACCTATAAGACCACTTTCCTTATAAGTCATAGAGACCAACTTATTCCGATTAAAACGGCGGATATCGCCTATTTCATGATTGATGTCGGTGTTGTAAAGGCTACGACCTTTGACAATAAATCATATAGTATTGATGGTAAATTAGAAGAGTTGGAAGAAGAGCTGGACCCCAATAATTTTTACCGTATCAACCGCCAATGTATCCTTAGTCGCGATGCCCTTGCAAAAATAAAACAATACTTTAACGGTAAACTTATTGTTGAGGTCACGCCTGTTTCCAAGGAGCAGATTATCGTGAGTAAAGCCAAGGCACCCTATTTTAAGACTTGGGTGGCGAACTAGGAAAAGCATTTAAGTAATAAATTTTGATGCCCATAAAGCAAATTAAAAACACGTACTCTTCCCTTTACAACCTTGAAGTTAACTACACCAAGCCAATTAGTTTTCAGACTTCTCCCAACCATCTGGACGTTTCCATCTTTTTGGGGCAGCGGGCTCTGGTTTTAGTCTAAATTCTTCTTTTTCTAACAAGCGCATGGCCTCTTGAACTCCTTTTTCTAATTGAGGGTCCTTGCCTTCCAATATCAATTTTGGTTCTTGGATTACCTCGATGTCTGGTGAAATACCTTCACCTTCCACGGCCCAATTTCCGTCCACATCAAAAAACCCACCTCGTGGCGCTACCATCTTTCCTCCATCAATAAAAAATGGCGTATCCCAAGTACCTACCAGGCCTCCCCAAGTTCGTGTGCCTACCAACGGACCGATTTGTTTCGCATGGAACATATAGGGTAACAAGTCCCCACCAGATCCAGCGTTCTCGTTTATCAACATCACTTTTGGTCCCCATATACCGGCAATGGGTGTAGTCCATGGACGTTTACTTTCAGAGCGACTATTGAAATAGCCAAAAAGTTCGCGCGACATAATATCTATCATATAATCTGCGGCAGAGCCACCACCGTTGTTTCGTTCATCTACAATGACCCCTTTTTTATCCTGTTGCGAAAAATAATAACGATTAAATGAAGTGAAGCCGCCTCCCGCGGTGTTGGGCACATACACATAGGCCAGCTTACCATTGGAAAGTTCATCTACCTTTCTTCGGTTACCTTCCATCCAATCATAGGTGCGCAGGCCGCGTTCGCTTTCTACGGGTTTAACTAAAATATCACTACCGCCCAATGTACTGGGTTTGGAATTAACGGTTATGGTTATCTCCCTACCGGCAGTTTGCTCCAATAAATCATATGGATTCTGCCCTTCGGCCAATTCCTTCCCGTTAATTTTTATTATATAGTTTCCTGGGCTAACTTCATTACCAGGTTGGGCGAGCGGTGCGTACAAATCAGGGTTCCAATCTTCGCCACTATAAATCTTTTCTATTTTATAAAATCCATTTTCCAATGATAGATCCGCGCCCAACAGCCCTACCGGTACCTCCGTAAGGTCAGGGAAGTCGCCACCATATACAAAAGAATGCCCAACGGAAACCTCTCCGCTTAAAATATCTACTAGATAGTTGAGGTCAGTACGATGGCGTACGTGTGCTACCCAAGGGGCGTACCACTCATAAACCGTGTCCCATGGTGCGCCGTGAACATTATCTACATACAAAAAGTCGCGCATAAAACGCCAACCTTCTTTGAAAATTTGCTTGTACTCCTGAGTAGGATCAATTTTTATTTTAATATCGATATTCAGTTTGTCCTTTAGGCCATCGGGTTTTGCATCGGTTCCGGACAGCAGCCAAGCCCCATTTTGGTTTAAAAGTATGTTTTTTCTGTCCGCTGAAACTACCATTTCAGATACTTCAGTAGCATAAACTTCAGCTTCCATTTTTTCTACATCGTACTTATGTAGTGTAAGCGCTGTTGCGTTGGGAATACTTTCCGCTATAAAAATAGTATTCTCAGGCCCTTTGGCCAGGGCCATATAATTACGGTCTTCCAATTCTAATGCCACTATCCTGTTGAAAATACCATCGGCATCCAATGTGACGGTTACGGCTTTGGTGTCTTCTTCGGTTTCTTTTTCCTTCTTTTTACCCTTCTTTTTATCCTTATCGTCCGGTAATTCTTTTTTTAATTCCTCTTTATCGCTTTTAGGAAGCGTGGGGGCTTTATCTGTTTTGGATAAAACAATCGCGTATAAGTTTCTTGTGAGGTTTGTATCATAGGAACTCATGTCCAACCAACCAGATTGTAGTCCATAATTGGTACTTGCAAGAAAATAGAGGTATTTGCCGTTTATGTCCCACACGGGACTTATGGCATCGGCCATACCATCTGTTAATTGCTCGGTTTGTTTTGTGGTTATATTGTAGGCAAAGATGGTCTTGAAATGACTTTTCAATTGCTTTGGGTAGGCAATCCATTTACTGTCAGGAGACCAAACGGGATTTAATGTACGGTTAGGGTGTGCGTACGTATCAGCGGCTACCTTATCTACAGTTCCGTTTTCCAGATTAATGGTCCAAATAGCATAATCGGTGTCCGAATAGGCAATATGATTTCCGTCGGGCGACCAATCTGGCTGAAAATAAAAAGTGTGATTGGGCAGCGTGTAGTACTTTTGATTTGCCCCATCCTGATCAGCGACCACTAGCTCATATTCACCGCTCTTATCTGAAAACCAAGCTATTTTATCACCTTTAGGAGACCATACGGGAGTTCTATCGGCAATCCCTGGAGAATTGGTTATGTTTTGCCAAGTACCATTTTCTTTAGGTATCGTAAAAATTTCGCCCCTATGCTCAAAAATGGCTCGTTTCCCCGTAGGTGATATATTCGGATTCGTTAATTGCATCGACTTTACATCTTCCCAACGGGATCTTGCAAAGTTCATATCGCCGTTTACAAGAATGTTCAGCTGCTTTACCGAACTTGTTTCAGGATTTAGTAAATGAAGATAACCTCCTTGCTCATAGATGATATTTTCGCTGTCGGAATCAAGACTTTTGACATCGAATTTCTTATGAAAGGTTATTTGTTCCTCCATTTCCGTTAGGATATCAAAAGACCAAATATTGCTCGTATAATCCCTTTCAGAAATATAATATACTTTAGTATTCAACCAAACGGGATCTAAATGTCTTTCTTTAGTGGGTTGAGGAACAGTGGTTAATTCCTTGGTTTCGGTATTCAAGATCCAAATCGGAACAGCCTGCCCGCCCCTATAATTTCGCCATTCGGCATCCCAGGCACGTAAGGGTACATAAGCGATGTGCTTGCCGTCGGGAGATATTTCGCCAAATGCCGCATTGGATAGTTCTATGGCTGTTGGAAAACCTCCATCTACGGCAACACTATAAAACCTATCGGTAAATGTGGGAACGGCCTCCCTCCCCGAACTGAATAAGACTTCTCCTGTAGGCGTCCATCCTTGCACAATGTCATTACTTGGGTGAAAAGTCAGTCGTTTAGCCTCTCCACCACCTGCAGCTATTAAATAAACATCCATATTCCCATCATATTCTGCGGTAAAGGCTATTAATGTTCCATCTGGGGAAAAATGTGGCGAAAATTCCGAACCCTCATTGCTTGTTAGGCGGATGGCATCTCCTCCATTGCTGGAAGTCTTCCAAAGATCATCTGCATAAACAAATACTACCTCGGAACCGGAAACTGTGGGCTCTCGAAGCAACTGTGTGCCTTGGGCAAAGGCTTGGAGATTTACGGATAAAAATAGGATAAGTAGTAGATGTCTCATAAGGAAGGTTTTATGAATGGAATGATATACGCTTTGACACATGAAAAAGTCTAGCCATTTCACAATGAAAGTATCTAAAAACGCGGATATCAACAACTAAATTATACTAAAGTATTTCTGCCGATACTTTACAAATGGTGGTTAGGGTATATTTTTGAAGTAATCGAAAATAGTTGATATCCAAACTTGAAGTATGAATGACTTCGATTTTAAAAATAAAAACAAATGGTGTTTTAAGCTAGTAACTTAATTTATTTAGCATCATTATAAAGCAGATAATCTACCTATGCATCCCATCCAACAACTCCATAACCTCGGCCTTTTTACGTACTGAAACTGGCACATTTTCATCATTTTTGAGCATTAAATAACCGCCGTCGGTCTTTATGTATTCGCTGATATATTGCAGGTTGACCAAGTGACTTTGATGTATGTGCAGAAATTCATAACCCTTCAGCATGTCCGAAAAATACTTTAGGGTCTTGGTTACAAAAATTTTGCGTTTGTCCTTTAAATGAAACATTGTGTTGTTACTATCGGATTCACAACGCACAATATCATTTAAGCCTACAATGATGATTTTGTCCAAGGTATGTAATGAAATCTTGTCAGGCTTTCTTTCTGGGGCCGCTAGGGTGTCCTTTAAGATATCCAAACGCTCTTGATTGGGTCGCAACTGGTCCTTTGTTCTATTGATGGCAGCAAATTTGATGGCCCTAATGGCAAATTCATCACTGGCTGTCACAAAAATGATCTTCGATTTTAAATCGGGCAGAATTTCCAAAATATCAAAGCCTGTACCATCGCCGAGCATGATATCCAAAAAGAGGATGTCTGGTAGGTTCTTTCGCAGGAGTTTTGCAGCTTCTATCACATTTTGAGCAGTGCCTGTAATTGGCACAAATATGCTGATCCCATATTTTGATGTAATAACATCCACTGACCATATAAAAACTTGGCGATGGCTCTATTTATTGACAACCAAAAACAGCTACATACCTGCAATTTGTAGTATATTTAACAGGATGAAAAAAAGCGATAAAACAGCCATTATTTTAGGTGCAACGGGACTAACCGGTGGCATACTATTGCAATCTCTGTTGACTGATGAGCGGTATTCTGAAGTCAAGGTATTTACGCGAAGTCCCTTGTGTTTAACACATCCAAAACTAAGTGAATTCCTGTGCGACCTCTTAACCCTTGAAAATCAAGAAGCAAATTTCACCGCAGACGAAGTTTTCTGCTGCATTGGAACCACAAAGGCAAAAACACCGGACAAAGAGCTCTATAAAGCCATAGATTATGGTATTCCGGTAGCTGCCGCTACCCTTTGCAAGAAAAACGAAATTCCTGCTTTTTTGGTCGTTTCCGCCATGGGCGCGGACCCCAGTAGTAGTGTTTTTTATAACAAGGTAAAAGGAGAAATGGAAGCTACCATTTTAAACCTCGGTTTACCAAAAACACATATCCTACAACCCAGCCTTATTGGTGGGGACAGAAAAGAAAATAGGCCAGGAGAATATTTTGGTAAACAACTCATGAAGGTCTTTAATTTTTTATTAGTAGGTTCCTTAAAAAAATATAGAACCATAGCGCCCGAAAACATAGCGGACACCATGGTTTGGTTGGCGAACAATCCCTATGCGGAAACACGCCTTACTTCCGACATCATTACTAACATCGCAGAAAACAGAACCCATGCTTGAAGTGGAACGTAAATTTTTGATCAAATCCAATGCATACAAAAGTGAAGCAAAAACCCAGACACGCATTGTGCAGGGTTTTTTAAACACCGACCCAGAGCGCACCGTCCGTGTACGCATAAAAGGCGATAAAGGTTTTTTGACCATAAAAGGAAAAGGCAACGATACCGGGACGACCCGCTTTGAATGGGAAAAAGAAATTTCCTTTTCCGATGCAACAGACTTGATTGACCTCTGCGAAGCTGTCATCCTAGAAAAAATACGCTATGAGATTCCTGTAGGAAAACATGTTTTTGAGGTAGATGAATTCTTGGGCGAAAACAAAGGATTGGTAGTTGCCGAAGTTGAACTACAGCACGAGGACGAAGTATTTATAAAACCTGATTGGTTAGGCCTAGAAGTTACAGGAGATGTGAATTATTATAACTCTCAATTGTCCCAACATCCATTCCTTACTTGGGAATCTTAATTTTATTTTTAATGCAGTAGTTGCTAATCCTATATTTATTGAGCCTCTTTTTTTATTTCTGATACCAGAATAACCCTATTTTGCAAAAAATGAAACCCTTTTCTCGTGGCATCTCCCAAGGTTTCAATAGGTTGTTTTTTAAAGCCTTATAATAGTGTGGAACATAGTTTTGCTGCATACATATTCACGTATTCCAGTGCCTTTAGAATGTAATGCCCAATTTTTAGTTTCATGTGCTACCTCGGCAAGGTTTATGGCACGCCCATCACCTAATTGCCCAGCACAACTACCACATTGGTGACCACCATTTAAGGCGAAACATGAATCAGGATGGGTTATTTAATAATGCCACTCCAATGTTCACTTCTATTCTTTATGGCTTTTATATAAGAGCAAATTGCTACAGCGCTATAGTTTTCCTCCGCCAATTTCTCAAAGGTCTTTTCAACCAATACCTTTCCAATTCCTTTTCCACGCAGATTATAGGGTACTTCTGAATGGACTAAGTACATTTTCCCATTTTTTAATTCGTATTCCACTTTTGCTATCTCTCCATTGATATCTAAGGTGAAACGTTGGTTTTCTTTGTCGTGTACAAGATTTAATCTCTGGGGTATTAACACGTTCATCCATTTAATAATATCCTGTTTATAGGGGTTTCGCAGTTTCTTATTTCCAATAGTAATGGTTGGAAAATTGAGTTTTCCGCTCTCATAAAGACTACGCAGCTCAACAGCAAAATCTTCGTTTACCTCAACATCTAAGAACGTGTATGGAACCCCTATTTCATCCAAAACCAATTTATAATAATTGGTTTTGTGACAGCCATCGGCACCGTATAATTTTATTTCCGGAATTTTGGGTTTCATACGAATCGAATTTTTTCTAATACGTCAAAGGCAGTATTTAGGTTCAAATAAAAAATTCAAAAGACCATAGCGTACTGCTTCTTTACTACTATTACTCATAGCGTACCCATTAAAATATATCTTTTCAAAGTTTAGGCTGCGCATGTGTAGCGCTATGATGGGGTGACTATTTGCCAAAAAAAACGGTTGAATAGGATAAGCTATTCAACCGTTATGTTAGCTATCCTAACAAATGATTGTAAAATTATAACGATACCTTAGTTTCTAGCACCCTCCATTTCACCAATAAACGGAATAGACTCCTTCATCTCTAACTGTATCACGGCTTCCAAATACTTTTCTAATTGCATGAATTTAGTCGCTTCCACAGCAGAAATAACCTTTCTCATTTTTTTATAATATTTCAACTGCAGTTTTTCAATGGCAATACTGTTTTTGAATGCGCGATTAGTCAAATCTATTGCTTGCTCATCGTTAATGTTGTCATAAGCGCTAGCGTAATCTTCTATGATAGCAAAACGCTCTTTACCTAGTTCTTTTCGCTCTGCAGCATAACTTTCATAAACAGGCCAAAATGCAGCTGCTTTTGCGTCATCCAGTTCCATGTATGCTCCAACAACTTCTTTTTTAGCCATACCCCACTGCTCTTGAATAATGGTCATTTCATTCATCGCTGTATCCTGTGCCGTAACTAGTTGAAAACCTCCTATGGCCAAAGCCAAACAAATCATACCAATTTTTTTCATCATTTTAATCGTTTTTGTGTTCTTATCATTTTTGAGCTTTGTCCATAGCTGTTTTTAACGCTTCCTTGTTGTCGTTCAGCCAAGACGTACTTTTGCGAATTTTCAAAGATACAAAAATCAATAAAATCCCTATTAATAAAGCGAAGAAACCAATGATATACATTAAGTAGCCAATTCCGAACAATGGCCGCGCAAAAATTAGGAGTCCAAAAACTACGGAGATGACACCTCCAAGAATCATCCAACCCTCTCCTTTTATTTCTTTACGTAACTGAATGGCTTTTGCAATGCGGCTTAGGCCTGCAAATACAAACCAGAACCCTATAAAAAAACTAACAACCAACAAGGTTATACCTGGGGTCATGAATAATATAACGCCAAAGACCAACCCTATAAGTCCTTCAGCTAAAAACAACCACTTGTCTTCTCTTTCATTCCAATTTCCAATAGCTGTTATGGTAGAGGCTAGCCCGTCGATAACAATTAACAAAGCAAACCACATAGCTAAAGTGGCTGCGCTCGCACTAGGATTAAAAAAGGCGAACAAAGCAAAAGCTAGTAGTAATATTCCTTTGATGGACAGTAACCACCAGTTTTTGTGTAAAAGGCTTAACATGATGTTGGTATTTAAGGGTTCATAAAACGCTACAATTATATAAAATAATAGCCGTAAAATTCAGCATTATAAAGTCCAACAAAGAACTTTAATAAAACACGTTAAAGATATTCATTAAAAACCTAAGCGCATAAATAGTATTAGTAGGACGATTACTATGAAATAGTGTTTTTATTTCTGAAGCCTAGCTTTTGATTTTCCCCTACAATCAGTAAATTAGTTTCTTTCTGAACTGAGGCAGTAAATTAATTGGTTTATGTGTAATTAGTATCATGATATTCGCAGTAATTTAATTAGAACAGAGTAAAGTGGAAGCCAGAAGCACAGTCACTACTTCAAGGAAAATGGAGTAGGTTCTTTGGTAACGCCTGTTTTGTTTTACCACCAAAGAACAGTTGGCCAATAACGCAACAGCCATCAAACTCATCTTGCAGAAAAGGATTGTAATCGTAATGAAAAGAAAAAAATGAAACTACGGTATAAAGGACTAGTAATTGGAGCAGGTGTAATAATACTTATCTTGTTGTTGTTGCCCATGATTATTAAAAACTATGCAATTAATAATAGCAAAGAGTTGGTTGGCAGGCAGATTGAAATAGAAAAAGTCAAATACAACTACTTTACAAGCACGCTTAAAATCCACGATTTTAAAATGTTTGAGCAGAACGAGAAGGATGTATTTACATCTTTTGACACATTGATTGTTAATATTGAACCCTACCGATTTTTATTTAATGAAAAAGTGGTGGAACAATTCTATATCAAAGGATTGATGGTTAAAACGGTTATGAAAGATTCTGTCTTTAATTTTGATGACCTAATTACTTTTCATACCCAAGACACTGCAGCCACTGTGGATGAGAATGCCGGAACCTTTAAATATGACATCTCCAATATTGAGCTTAAAGATTCGAACTTCTTTTTTGACAATCAAAATGTTGGCAAAGAGACGCACATCGAAGACTTCTCATTTGTAATACCTTACATTGGTTGGAATCAACAAGAAAAAAGTAATGCGGACATAAAGTTTAACTTTAAAAATGGCGGGTATTTTCAATCGGCTTTGAATATTAATCCTGTAGATGGTGAATTTGATGCCGTAATTACCATTAACGACCTGTATTTAAATTCATTTTATGAATATGTGCTAGAGTATGCCGAGATAAATGATTTTAACGGGAGCTTAGATGCACTAATTGAAATACGAGGAAACACAAACGATCCAGTAAAATCTATTGTATCAGGAGAAATTAATGTCGTAGATTTTGAAATGACGGATACTACTGATAAAAAATTCTTAGGAGCTGATAAAATTCATACCAGTCTAGATAAGATAGATTATTTCAATTCCGATTATCGATTAGGAACCCTTGAACTAACTAATTCTTACACGTATTTTCAATTAGACTCCCTGTCCAACAACTTTTTTAGGATATTCAAGTTAGACCAAGATTTGGAACTTGCCGAAATAAACGAAACAACTAGTGAAGTCGATACGATATCAAATTCTAACCTGAGATACGGCATTGATAAGCTTATTGTAAACCAAGGCATATTGGACTATACAGATAACCTTACAGGCGAATTATTCAACTATCATTTAAGTGAAATATCTATTGATTCGGATAGTATTACCAGTGAAGCTAATTGGATCAATATCCAATCTGATATGCTCCTAAATGAACGAGGTACTTTAGAGGCCAAACTCGGAATTAATCCAAAGGCCTACGACAATCTCAATTTAGATGTTGTGATTGAGAACTTTTTACTATCTGACATTAATGTTTATGCCAATTATTACACAGGACATAGTATTCTTTTAGGGGATTTTTATTATTACTCTAAGTCGAGAATAAATAGTGGGGCTATTTCAAGTGAAAATCAGCTTTTAGTAAAAAATGTCTCGGTTGAAAATAATAAAAGTGGCATTTATGCATTGCCCCTAAAATTTGCACTATTCCTATTGAAGGACAAAAATGGGGATGTAAATCTCAGCGTCCCTGTAAGAGGCGATATGAATGATCCTGAAGTCAATATTGGGAAGTTGGTCTGGACTACCCTAAAGAACAAAATAACAGGTGCAGCATCAGACCCAATTGGTTCTATAGCAACACTAGTCGATGTAAATCCTGCAGATTACAGAGAACTTGTTTTTCAATATACCGATACTATTCCTAATGAATCACATTTTGAAAAGTTAGACAAACTTCTTGAAATGGAAACCGCAAAAGAAGGCCTAAAAGTACAATTAGAACATTATGTAGATCCTCAGTTGCAACGTGAAGCTATAGCAGTTGCAACTCTTGGCGAAAAATATGCTCAAGACAAAAAAAAGGACTTTTTAAAGGATAAAAAAGGTTTTAAGGAATATCTGCAAAAGGAAACTAAAAATGATACTATTAGTATATCTTCTGCAGTTTTAGTATTGATAGATGAACCTACCTTATCAGCACTGTCAAAACGTTATAATGAGGCTCTTATTACTAATATAAATAGTTATTTAAAAAGCAAAAAACCAGGAACTAATATTAAAGCAGTTACAACAGACCCTAAAGAGTCAAATCATAAGGGTTCCGAAAATATTTTTAATATTAATTTTGATATGCTAACCGTTATGGCAGACGACATGAGTGAAGAAAGTCAAACGAATTGATTTGTACATGCATTTAAAATTTATCACAAACAATTTAAGACCTAAGAGGTTAAAATACTAATTCGATTAAATAGATAATTTAATCCTATTACATTAAGAAATAAAACCAATCAAATGAAACATTTCAAGCTATTTCTAATCCCAATTATAGAGGTCAGTAGCTAGTTACTTATAAATTCTCTTTGATACTTTACATCTGCACTGACCATTCTTACCAATAGGTTGTTGAATATTGTTTTATTGTTCTATGACCTATTGAGTCTGTAACAGAATTCGTTAAAATATCTGTCCAGATTATTCTCGCTCACCCAAAAAAGGAACAAGGTTGATTTTAAGGAAGGTTTCATTCTTATGCTTCCCATTAGCTCTTTTTACATTATTCAGTTAACGACATTGAAATTCTTGAATGTAGCCATATAATCGACTGTTAATTTTTTGCTATATTTAACCTTATATTTAATCTAACCATCTCATGAAAAACAACTTTTTAATACTTCCAATGCTTTTCATCTCCTTTTTTGGAGCTGCACAAGAAGCAAAAGAAATAGATTCTACTGCCATATACATCTTAGATAAAATGGGTGAAGTAATAGGGGACTTAGAATCTGTAAGCTTTAACTTAAGCAATTCTATAGATATTCTGGATGTAGACAATAATCTGGTAAAAGAATATTCCACAAGTACGGTTTCTTTTTCTGGACCTAACAAATTGCATGTTCGTACGGAAGGCACAAAAGGCAAAAGTAGTTTTCATTATGACGGCACCTATTTGTCTTATTATAATTATGACGAAAATAATTATGTAACTGTTGAAGCGCCGGATTCCACATTAGGTATGTTTGATGAGATGTATCTTAGTTATGATTTTAGGTTTCCTGCAGCGGATTTTTTCTATCCCTCCTTTACAGACGATATGTTAGAGCAGTTTAAGAGTATTAAATTTTTAGGAACCAAAACTATTGATGGTGAAGAATGCTACCATATTATGGCAACGAACGATGAGTTAAATGTGCAATTATGGATTTCAAATAAAACCTATTTACTGCCTAAGCATTTTGTTCTTATTTATAAAAACCAATCCAATAAACAATACGAGTCCACTTTTAGTAATTGGTCTTTAAATCCTAATATTCCGAAAGTCGTATTCGATTTCATGCCACCGCCTAATGCTAAGTTAATAAGCATTTTAAAAAAGTCTTAATTCTTACGTTCTATAATTAATTTACCATGACAACACTTCACATTAAACATAAACTAGG
>CBDUKC010000036.1:0-15978 GCA_965367705.1 uncultured Maribacter sp.
AACGTTTTGGAAACGTCAAGATTATGGCGAAGAACGGTTTATACCATTGCAGAAAGCTATCCTGAGGTCACTTTGGAAGCCCTATTTATAGACAATGCTGCTGTTCAAATGATTCTTAATCCAAGTCAGTTCGATGTGATTTTAACCGACAATATGTTCGGTGACATCCTTTCTGACCAAGGAAGTGTAATTGCGGGGTCCATTGGTCTTTTGCCCTCTGCATCGGTTGGCTCAGATTACGCTATGTTCGAACCCATTCATGGTTCTTATACAAATGCAAAGGATGAAAATATTGCCAACCCGGTGGCCTCCATATTAAGCACTGCCATGCTGTTGCAACATTTTAAAATGGATGAGGAATCTGATGCAGTCGTAGCTGCTGTCCTTAAGTCCTTCTCCAAAAAGATAGTTACCCCAGATATTATGGGCAGTAGCAAATACGGAACCAATTATGTTGGCGATTTTATAGCTGATAACATTATGGAACTGGATGGTAGTTTTAAAATGAACGATGAGAATATTGGATTAGGAAAATCCACTATCATTTAGATGTATTTACTCCGCTAGTAATTGCCCAACAAACCTATAAAAATCTTTTTTAAACGCTACATATTTGTCTCCCGTAGCCGGTCCGTTGAATCCAGTGTGTATTCTTCTTACCTCGCCCTTCTTATCAATAAAAATCGTAGTTGGATAGGACAGAATATGGTTTAACGCAGGCAGCTTTTCTTGAGCCTTTTCTCTGTTGTCAGTACCAAACTGTGCCAATAAAATCGGATACTCCACCCCTATTCTTTTAGCTAACCTTTCTATACTTTTGTTAGCTAATTTCTTTGTTTTGGCAAACTCAAAAGCCAATGCAACAATTTCTAGGTTTTCATTAGTATTACTTTTTTTATAGTCCACCAAAAATTTTGTTTCGTCTAAACAGTTGGGACACCAAGTTCCCATGAGCTGTACGATAACTACTTTGTTTCTATACATCTCATCTGAGAGTGACACCAGTCGGTCTTCTGTATCAGGAAAGGAAAAGTCAAATCTGTCATAACCCTTCTTAATAAAAGTAAGCGAGTCTGGATTTGGAAGTTCAAATGCCTCATTCCGGACTGCTTTAAAGGGTGTTTTAAAGTGCCGGCCAGAGTAAAACATGCCATTTAAAGAACTATCCGTGGTTTTTGCAAGAAATAAAAAAGCATGGGCGCCGTCAAATGCAGAGAGCTTTAAAGAATCGTTATCCATTACACCCTCCAAGTATCTATAATCACCACTAGCGGTTCTAAAGGTACCACTGACTTTTCCATCTTTTTGTGTAAACATTCCTTTACCGGGATAGCTATCTTCCGTATCTGGACTAAATGCCGTTTCCCATATACCGGATACATTTAGCGCAGCGGGTTCGTTTTGTCCAAACCGATCAGAAATATTATAAGTGGCCTTAAAGGGAAGACTCCTATCCATACTTTCAATATTAAATCTTCCTTCTAGCATTTTTGAAGTAAACCTTGCAATAATATAACCATCGAAAACAGGAGCATTGATTCGAATCGAGTCGCCACTGATTTCAATCTCGTCAACAATAATAGTTTCTTGGGCATTAAGAATAGCTAGCTGATACGTACCTTTGGTTGATTTATAGAGCTTAAAATTAAACGGAAGCACCTTTCCATCGGTAAGGCTTAACTCTGCTTGCCAAATTCCTTCATTAAGCGCATTACCGTTATTCTGCTGTCCGCAGCTGAAAACAAGCAGAATAAATCCACAAAAACATAAGAATTTTTTCATTAAACAATTGGAATTATTAAAGGAACAATAATTTTGAAATGATGATAAATTTAAAACAATTCAATCTTATCTATATTGAATGTCTTAGTGCATTGTTTTATCTTTACGAGCTATAAAACCAACAAATGAAAATTTCTTACAACTGGCTGAAGCAGTTTATACATATTGATTGGGATTCCCAAAATACTGCGGAACTTTTAACAGATTTAGGTTTAGAAGTTGAAGGAATAACACCATTTGAATCTGTTAAGGGCGGCCTAAAAGGTATTGTCGTTGGTCATGTGCTATCCTGTGTAAAGCACCCCAATGCAGATAAGTTACAATTAACTACAGTTGATATTGGTAAAACCGAGCCTTTGCAGATAGTCTGTGGCGCACCGAACGTTGCAGAGGGTCAAAAGGTACCTGTAGCTACAATAGGAACAAAATTATATACTGCAGAAGGAGAAGAATGGGTAATAAAAAAAGGCAAAATAAGAGGAGAAGAAAGCCATGGAATGATTTGCGCAGAAGATGAATTAGGCCTTGGAGAAAGCCATGATGGCATAATGGTTTTAGAAGATAGCCTTGAGCCTGGAACGCCATGTGCAGCATTGTTCGAGGTTGAAAACGACGAAGTTTTTGAGATTGGATTAACGCCGAACAGAGCGGATGCAATGAGTCATTTTGGTGTTGCAAGAGACTTAAAGGCAGGTCTTCTTCAAAAAGAGATTACTTCAGAGCTTATTACACCACCTACCAGTCATTTTAATGTTGATAATCGTTCGCTGAGAATAGATGTACTTGTTGAAGATAATGACTTGGCCCCTAGGTACTGTGGAGTAACGTTAAGTAATTTAATTGTACAACCTTCACCAGACTGGTTAAAGAATAGATTAAGAGCTATTGGAATTACACCAAAAAACAACTTAGTGGATGCCACAAACTTTGTGCTTCATGATTTAGGTCAACCACTTCATGCATTTGATGCAGCGAAAATAAAAGGCGCTAAAATTGTGGTAAAAACAATGCCAAAAGGCACCAAGTTTACCACTTTGGATGGTATAGAACGTGAACTACATGAAGAAGACCTTATGATATGCGATGCGGAAAAGCCTATGTGTATCGCAGGGGTGTTTGGAGGGTTGCATTCCGGGGTAACCGAACATACAACTAGTATCTTTTTAGAAAGTGCTTATTTCAACCCAGTCTCGGTTAGGAAATCTGCAAAGAGATATGGTTTAAACACGGATGCTTCCTTTCGATTTGAACGAGGTATCGATATAGAAAATGTAGAGTACGCCTTAAAACGAGCTGCCTTGTTAATAAAGGAAATTGCAGGAGGAGATATTACCTCTGATATTGTTGACCTCTACCCCAACAAGAAAAAGGATTTTGAAGTGTTTTTGGCTTTTGAAAAAATCAACAAGTTGATAGGACAGGAAATTCCTAAAGATACGATCAAATCGATACTAGCGTCCTTGGAAATTAAAGTAAAAAACGTAACAGAATCTGGAATGGGTCTTTCTGTTCCTTCTTACAGGGTTGATGTTCAACGGCAAGTGGATGTTATTGAAGAGATTCTTAGGGTTTATGGGTACAACAATGTTGCATTTAGCGAGAAACTCAATGCTTCTGTGGCAAGTACGAGTCCTTTTGAAGACCATAAGGTACAGCATGCCATTGGTGATTTATTAGCAGCGAAGGGCTATTATGAAATCCTAACAAACAGTTTAACCGCGCCTTCGTATAACAAATTATTGCTTGGTGAACTCGCAGCTAAAAAAGAAGTAGGCTTAGTAAATCCCCTAAGTGGCGATTTATCTATTTTACGAAAGACCTCTATTTTTTCCGCTTTAGAGATCGCGGCTTATAACATAAATAGAAAAAGACAAAACCTTAAATTATTTGAGTTTGGGAAAACATACCATGCTCTTGAGGATAAGCGAATTGAAGAAAAATATTTAAGTATCGTTTTAAGTGGTGCTGCAAATGAACCTAGTTGGACGGGCTCAAATATTCCCACTGGATTTTTTCAGCTTAAATCGATTGTTGAAACTGTACTTAGCAAGTTAGGCATTACGGATAGTGTTAGCCATCCGGACACCTCAGGCTTATTTTCAGAAGGCTTATCATTTATGAAAGGCCCAATGATGCTGGTATCTTTTGGGGTAGTTAAGAAATCAATTTTGAAATCATTCGATATCAAACAGGATCTTTTATTTGCAAATTTCAATTGGGACATCATTTTAAAGGTGATGAATAAGAAGGGAATCGTATTTACCGAAATTTCAAAATATCCTGAGGTAAAAAGAGATTTTGCTTTGTTATTGGATACGTCCGTTACGTTTAAACAAGTCTATGATTTAGCCTATAAAAATGAACGAAAGCTCTTAAGAAATATTAGTTTGTTCGATGTGTATGAAGGGAGTAAGCTTCCAAAAGGGAAAAAATCCTATGCCGTTAGCTTTACGATTCAGGATGATAATAAGACATTGACCGACCAACAAATAGAGAAAGTAATGTCCAAACTTCAAAGAAGTTACGAAAGCGAACTTAATGCAGAACTAAGGTAGAAGCTTTGAGGCTAAAGAGGTGAAACAGAAAAGAATATGCTGTCTACTTCGTGGATAACACCATTGCTTTGATTGACATCCGCCAATACTATTTTTGCTTTATTTCCGTGTTTATCGGTAAGTACAATATCAGTACCTTTCATTGCAGCTGTAATTTCATCCCCTTTAATAGTGGTGAAACTTGCTTTTCCTCCACCCCTGGAAATCGATTTTAAAATAGTCGAGGCCGAAAGTTTAGCGGCAATGATGTGACAGGAAAGAATTGCCCTTAACTCCTGTTTATTCTTCGGGTGCATTAATCTTTCTGTAGTAATTTTAGAGAGCTTTTCAAAGGCTTTGGCAGTTGGTGCAAAAACCGTAAACTGTCCATCATAACCCAACACTTTGTCTAAGTCGGATGCGCGTAGTGCTGAGATAAGGGTACTATGTCTATGAGACGTTTCAGCGTTCGTAAGGATTGATTTTTCCGGATCCATTACATAATTTGATATTGCAGGTAATGGTAGTGTAGCTAAGGGATTTTGAGCATTTGCAATAAGACCGAATAATAGTAGGCACAGAGACACAGGGGATGTCCAGTTTTTCATATAAGTAGTTCGTTAGGGGCGAAACAGTATAAAATCCGATGAACGGTACACTTTCTCTGTCAAGATACAATCTTAGTCTAGTTAGCCCTCAATATAATCCTATTATTTGTTTATATTAACTAAATATTAACATTTACAATGATTAAACAAAATTTCATTGAAATACTTTATTAGGTAACTTTGATACAATTGCTAAAAAAAAGAAAATATGTTCTTACAAAAAACTAACATTCAGGATAAGCTCGTCCGGGAGAAAGCTAAAAACCCTATGGCTGAACAACATCTTCTTAACGAAGTGTTTGCCATTCTAAAAGACATAGACGTTCAACATCAACGCATTAAAAAAAGCATAGAAAACGGAGGTGGCTCATTAACCAATAACTTTGAATTCGATTTATTGGAGAGTTCAAGAATTTTTCACTTAACCGATATCAAAAAGATTTGTATTGATTACAGATTACGTTTCTTAGACTCACGCTATTTTAAGGGTGAGATACCTGTAGAAGGAGTTTCCAAGATTAAATCTTTGGAAAAAGAACATCAAATAGAATTGAAAGGTTTTAAAATTATAGCTCCGTCAAAACTGTTTAAATTGGAGGATAAAGACGATCCATTATTATTTGCTCCTATTGGCAATGGCTATTTTTATTTAATTCATCAATGGGGTAATGATTTACACCCAATGAGAAAAGCCTTAATGTGGCCGTTCAAAAATATTATAAACCTAGCCATGATTGTTTTTGCTATTAGCTTTTTAGTGGCACTGATGGTTCCAGATGGCTTGTTTTCTAAATCCAACTCATCTGCTGAATTTTGGATTATATTTTTCTTTATGTTTAAGTCTATTGCTTCGGTGGTTATTTTTTACGGCTTTGCTGCAGGGAAAAATTTTAATCCAGCAATATGGAACAGCAAGTATTTTAATGCTTAAAATACACATTCAACACAATTTACTCATTTGGTGATATTAGAAAAGGGATATCGTCCAAATCAAAATTATCAACGAATGTTAGATCTGGGGCCGGTGTTATTCGTATGATACCGCCTCCAGCTTCTGTATTTTTGTCGTACCCAATAAGAATTAAGTTGTTTTTGTTATCAAAACTAACTGCTGTGGCAGATTTTATGTTGAATTCTACCTTTAGCTGCGCCTCGTTTAGAAAATTTTCAAAATAGTAAAGCAGTGTCCCGTTTTTATCGAAATCATACATGGCTACGATAGTCTCGGTTTGTAAATTTAACGCGTCATTTCGAATGTAGTACATATTGCCGGATGCGTCAAAGGTATTATTTTCAGAATCCCAAAAGTGGGGTTCAGTTCCCGATACATATCTGGTATATGTGGGGCTCAAGGAGTTACTATCTAAAGTGGTATGCGAATCGGGATAACTTAGCACGATATCTCCGTTCGTCTTTTTGAATAATGCACCAACATTAGAACCCTCATCCATTTCTAAGATTTTCGTGTTTTCTTCATAATCTAAAACCGTAAGTGCATTTTTATCTGTTCGATTCTCATCCCAGGTCAAAACAAAGAGTTTGGCATTGGATACGACTAAATCCGTTGGCTTTTCATTCAGGATGAAATCCGTGTATACACCGGTAGTTAAGTTAATACTTCTAACATAAAAGGATTGTTCCTTTGGGTCAGTATCAAGCACATAAGAAAGAAAAACCATATCGGCCTGCCCTGCAATCGCAGTTACCGTTAAGTCACAAGAAGATACATCCGAGAAGACCTCCTGAGAAATTTCAGCGGTATCATTAAAGTCATACGACACTATAATTCCAGCGCAATTACCAATATCTTGATACATCACTACCTTAGTTCCTTCACTGAATGACAGAGACGGTGTGTTTGCACCTAAAGACAAACTTGTGGAACCATTGAAATATAGCCCTTCAGAATTTGACGATAATGTTTTGGTAAAGAGTCCTGAAGAACCGGACATTATTACATGGTAATCGGCTGGTGAAATGGTTCGAATATCCGCTTGCGACGCATCCTCGTTGGATGTACTGCAACCCAGCATTATAGTGCCAAGCACAAAGCCGGCAAACTGTGTCCAGATTTTCATGATGTATGTATTTGGTTAGACTTATGTGCTAAACCGGAACAGTATACATCTTACCCCTCTGCTCCTTTAATGCCTTGTCAGACATGTATTCATCAAACGTAGAATACCTGTCAATATTGCCTTTTGGAGTCAACTCTATGATCCTATTAGCCACAGTTTGTGCGAATTCATGATCATGTGTTGTAAAGAGAACAGTGCCTTTGAAATTTTTTAGAGAATTGTTAAATGCCGTTATACTTTCTAAGTCTAAGTGATTGGTAGGTTCATCCAGCATAAGTACGTTAGCTCGCAACATCATCATTCTACTCAACATACATCGTACTTTTTCTCCTCCAGAAAGCACTGTACATTTCTTCAATGCCTCTTCACCGCTAAATAACATTTTACCTAAAAACCCTCTGATGTATACTTCTTCACGCTCTTCTTCTGTCTTAGCCCATTGTCTTAACCAATCTACTAAGTTGATGTTTTGCTCAAAGAAATGAGAATTATCTGCCGGGAGGTATGACTGTGTTGTGGTTACGCCCCATTGAAAGGTTCCTTTGTCGGCTTTTTTGTTATTGTTTATAATTTCGTAGAAAGCACTGGTGGCTCTAGAATCCCTGGAAATTATAGCAACCTTATCACCTTTATCTAAATTGATATTAATATTGTTAAACAAAACTTCGCCTTCTTCGGTTGTCGCCGAAAGTCCGTCAACATTTAATATTTGATCTCCAGCCTCTCTTTCCCTATCGAATATGATTGCTGGGTACCTTCTGCTTGATGGTTTAATATCGTCTACCTTTAATTTAGACAACATTTTTTTTCTAGAGGTAGCCTGTTTGCTTTTAGCCACGTTGGCACTAAATCGCATAATGAATTCTTGAAGCTCTTTAGCTTTCTCCTCAGACTTTTTGTTTTGTTGTGCCCGTTGCCTAGCGGCTAACTGGCTACTTTCATACCAAAATGTATAATTACCGGAGTATAAGTTAAGCTTCCCAAAATCTATATCCCCAATATGTGTACAGACCGTGTCTAAAAAATGACGGTCATGCGATACCACAATTACAGTATTTTCGTAGTCTGCCAAAAAATTCTCCAACCAATTTATCGTCTCGTAATCCAGGTCATTGGTAGGCTCATCCATAATCAATACATCTGGATTGCCAAAAAGGGCTTGGGCCAATAAGACTCTTACTTTTAACTTAGAATCCATATCGGACATAAGTGTGTAATGCTGCTCAGCGCTGATTCCTAAATTTGATAGCAAAGAAGCGGCGTTGCTTTCTGCATTCCAACCATTCATCTCCTCAAACCGAACTTGTAACTCCCCTATTCTATCTGCGTTTTTATCATCATAATCCGCGTAAAGTGCATCTATTTCCTTCTTTATTTCATAAAGAGGCTTATTGCCCTTTACAACCGTTTCTAAAACCGTAAACGCATCGGACGAGTTGTGATTTTGTTCCAAGATGGACATCCTTTTCGTAGGCTCCAAATGCACATGGCCAGAAGTAGGATCTATCTGACCAGATATGATTTTCAATAATGTCGACTTACCAGCTCCATTAGCACCAATAATACCGTAACAATTTCCTTGCGTAAAAGAAACGTTTACTTCATCGAATAATACTCTTTTCCCGAACTGAACCGATAGATTAGATACAGATAACATAACAACATCGTTTTTAAAATCGGTGCAAAAATAACTAATTTTATACGCCTAAACTAACATTCTTGAGGCCTATCGAATTTATGAATCGGTATATTTTGACCTCTATAAGATTTAACGCAGCATTAACAGGATTGGACATAGGTCTTCCTTAATTTTGACGTAAATCAATCCGTTTTTATATGAAGAGATTTTTACTTCTTGTAATCATTCTTTTTGCGGTGAGCTGCAATACAACAGGAAAAAAGGATTATGTTTTGTTCGCTGGAGAAATTGTGAATCCTAGCAGTGATTATGTGGTGCTTTTAAAGGGTACTCAAGTAATAGATTCTGCTAAGTTGGACGGTTCCAACAGATTCTCTTTTAAGCTGGAGTCTCTTGACAATGGGTTATATCATTTTAACCATGCGCGCGAGTTTCAATACGTTTATCTAGAAAAGGGAGATAGTCTTCAAGTTCGACTTAATACACTATACTTTGATGAATCGTTGGTCTTTTCGGGCAACAACGAAGAAATAAATAACTTTTTGTTAGAACTGTTCTTGTCTGACGAAGAAGAAGAAAAAACGGTGACTAAGGATTATTACAACTTGGAATCGGATGAATTTACAGCTAAAATAGAACAACTTAGAAACGAAAAGCTGAAAACGCTTAATGCTGTTAAGGAGGAATCTCAATTATCTGAAAAAGCTTTTAGAATAGCCAAAGCGAGTATAGATTATACCTACTACAGATATATGGAAATATATCCTTTCGAGCACAAGAGAAAGCTGAGAGAGCCTGGATTACACGACCTGAATAATGACTACTACGCGTATAGAAAAGCCATAAATTACAATGATAAAGATCTTAATTACTTAAGGCCTTATTACGATTTTATGAAATCTCATTTAGGTAACCTTTCGTATATGACGTGTAAGCATGGCTGTAACGATAAAATTACCAATACCAAAAACCAGCTTCATTTTAACCAACACAAACTACATGTAATAGATAGTTTAGTTGTTGAAAAAGAATTGAGGGATAATTTATTTAGAAATGTGGCCTTTGATTATCTTTTAAAAGAACATGACTCTCCAGAAAATAACAAAGTTTTTCTAGATGATTTCGTAACTGTTTCTGGGAATAATATGCATATCAAGGAAATAGAAAATTTATATGATGGGATTCGTAACATACAGCCAAACAAACCTATACCAGCGCTAACGGTGCTGTCTATCGATGACACTGCTATTACGCTTTCGGAAATTGGAGCACAGAGAAAAACGGTATTTTATTTTTGGACGGCAACCAATAAAATGCATTATCAGAATATTTTTAAAAGAGTAGATCAACTCTCTCAAACCAAGCCTGAATTTGATTTTATAGGCATCAATTTTCAAACAAATAAAGCTAACTGGAAGGGAATTATAGAAAGTTCAGGACTGGATATGGAAAAGCAATTCAGATCTGAAAATTTTGAAGAAGCTACCCAAAAGTTGATTATTTATCCCATGAACAAATGTATAATAACGGATGATGCCCTAATTGTAGATGCATTTTCTAATATCTATTCCAACTTTTAATATTGTTGTTTCTTAGAAAACTATCATAATTCCTAAGTTAAACTGTTAGGTACTGTAGTTTAACAATAACCGTTCATACCAGGCGTCCGGAAGGATTCGCTTTAAAACCACTGAAAATTTTTGTAGAAAGGAACCTACTTTATAGTGAATACGAGGATTTTCGGTTGTAATTATTTTATGAACCAACCTAGCAACGTCTAAAGGGTTACCTCCACCATCCACGGTACTATCAATGCGTTTTAATGTCTTATCGTAAGCTTCTTCATAAGGAGATCCTTTGACAATGGGTGAATGATATCGTCCAGAAGCAATATTTGTAGCGAAATCACCTGGGGCAATACAAGCAATATTAATTCCAAAATCCCTAGTTTCAAGTCTTAGGCTTTCAGTTACAATTTCCAAAGCTCCTTTAGTTGCTGAATAGATTCCCCTAAAAGGCAATCCCATGTAACCGGCAATGGAAGTAATGTTTATAATTAATCCATTATTCTGAAGTCTCATTTGAGGCAATACAGCCTTGATTACATTCAACGGACCATTAAAGTTGGTATCAAATGCGTTAAGAATCTCGGCATTTGGTGTCTCCTCTATAGGGCCGGTAATTCCTACCCCTGCATTGTTAACCAACACATCTAGACGTCCTTCTTTTTTTAATAGTTCAGAAATTGCAGATTGTATGCTATTAGGCGCTCGAACATCCATCTCTAAAAGCTGAAAATCACTAAAATCCTGATATTTAGAAATAGTTCGGGTAGTTCCGTACACGGTAAACCCTTTAGTTGTTAAATATATGCCGATTGCTTTTCCAATTCCAGTGGACCCTCCGGTAATAAGTACAATTTTAGATTTCATTTTGCTTTACATTAATAGAAACAATCAGAAGTAATGTACTGGTTTTTAGTTGTTTTACATCTGCTTGATACGTTAAAATAAACAGAGTGAAGGTGATTTTTTTAAGCTGACTTTAAAGCACAAAAAAAGGCAAGCTACCTACATCGCACCGCTACAACCATATACCCTTGCTGCGTTCCCACCCTGGGGGATTCTACAGGAGCTGGTCGTGTAGGACTTGCCAAATGCAAAGATACAATGTTTTAAAACTTTTCCAATCCTTTTGGAATCTAAATTTCATGAATTTAAGCACCTATTCTCTCACTTGACAAGGTCTTCCAATTTGTATTCTTATTTTTGCAGTAGTAGCATCTTAATATTTTTTTTCAATGAACTATTTTAAAACAATTCTATTATATTCTTTAATTACTTTTTCAGCTTCCTGCGGTAGTGGAAATCAAAGTCCTTCCACCCTATTTGAAATCGTTTTAGAAGACAATAAACACGTAATGCAATATGGCGATGTTGTAGGTGTTAGTTTAAACAACCTAAAAGATAAATCTATTGAAAACATCTCCTACAGTTTGGACAATAGTCCATTGGAACTAGATGAAGGTAAATTGGAATTTTTAGTAGAAAAACTTGGAAACAAAACACTTATGGCAAGTATTACCTACGATAATAAAACCGTCGAAGTTTCAAAAAACATAAAGGTTTTAGCTAAAAGTGCTCCAGAAATCTATACCTATACAATAGTAAACGAGTTTCCACACGACAATAATGCGTATACACAGGGATTAGAGTTTTACAATGATACCCTTTATGAAGGCACTGGAAAGAATGGTAGGTCGTTTCTTCGCAGCGTAGACTATAGAACAGGTAAAGTCTTTCAACAGATAGACTTGGATAAGATGTATTTTGGAGAGGGAATTACGATACTTAACGATAAGATATATCACTTGACTTGGAAAAGTGGTGTTGGCTTTATATATGATAGAAAAGAACTTAAAAAGCTTGATAATTTTCAATACGGAGAAAGTGCTGAAGGCTGGGGGCTTGCCAACAATGGTGAAAAACTTTTTAAAAGTGACGGAACTGAAAAAATTTGGTTTCTAAATCCAAAAACCATGATGGAAGAAGGTTACATAGAAACAGTGACCAACGCTTCTGTATTTAATAAGGCAAACGAGTTGGAATATGTAAATGGAAAGCTTTATGCAAATGTTTACCAAAAGCCTAGTGTTATGATCATTGATGCAAATAGTGGCGCCATTGAAGGTGTTGTTAATTTTGGGGGATTAAGTGATATAGTTACCAAAACTGAGAATTGGATTGAAAGCGATAATGTACTTAATGGTATAGCCTATCACCCTACGCGAAAAACATTTTTTGTGACCGGTAAAGAATGGGATAAGCTTTTTGAAGTTCAAATTCATAAAAAATAATGAACAGTTATCAAAAGGAATGTGTCGTTACCAAGGACGATTTGGATGATTTAGACCATGTGAACAATGTGCGTTACGTGCAATGGATACAGGATATCTCAAAAGAACATTGGCAAAATAGGGCCCCAAAAGATATTCAAGAAGAGGTAGTTTGGGTAGTTATGACACATCATATAGCGTATAAAGCAGCGGCAGTTCTAGATGATCCAATTTTGTTGACTACCTATATAAAGAATAGTAAAGGTGCAAAATGTACACGTATCGTAGAAATTAGCCATGCTAAAACAAAGTTGTTATTGGTACGTTCTAGTACAGAGTGGTGCTTATTGAACAAAGCTAACTTTAGGCCCATGAGAATCTCTGAAAGAATAGAAAAAATATTCTTATAGTAGAACTAGCATCTAATATTATCACTGTGCGTGCATCCATTTTTACAATTGTCATATTTTTAGGAATACTACTTGGGAGCGGCTCGTGTCGGAAAAACTTTGAGTACGCACCCAGTGCTGGAAATCTTTCCTTTTCTCAAGACACTGTTTTTTTAGATACCGTCTTCAATACTATTGGAAGTAGCACTTATGCTTTAAAGGTATATAACAAGACTCGTGATGATGTAGTGATACCCTCAATAGAGCTCGCTAGAGGTACCTCTAGTTTTTATAGGCTCAATGTAGATGGAGAGGCTGGAAAATCCTTTCAAAATATACCAGTCAAAGCCCTAGACAGTATGTTTATATTCATTGAAACGACTGCAAATATTATTGAAAGTACAGAAACCAATATCTTATATACTGACGTCATTACATTTGATTCTGGCATAGCCCAACAAGAAGTAACACTGGTCACCTTGGTCAAAGATGCTATTTTCCTTTACCCAAGAACCAACGCAGATGGCACAAAGGAAAGTGTCATTTTATCCGTTGATGCAGAGGGCAATGAAATAAGAGTAGATGGCTTTGATCTCTCCGATTCTCAATTACGTTTTTCAAATGACAAGCCCTATGTAATATATGGTTACGCTGCTGTTCCACCCGATAAGGAATTAATAATAGAAGCAGGTGCTAGAGTCCACTTTCATAAGGATTCTGGTTTGTTGATAAAAGAAAGGGGATCCTTACATATAAATGGTGAACTGAGCGAAAATCAGGAATTAAAGGAAGGAGAAGTGATATTTGAAGGTGACCGATTAGAGCCATCCTTTTCAGAGGTCCCGGGCCAATGGGGAGCTGTTTGGATTGCCAAAGGCAGTAATAACAATACCATTGATTATTTAACAATAAAGAATGGAAGTATAGGGTTATTTGTAGAAGGAGATGACCAGCTGTTATCCCCTACTTTGGAAATCAATAACAGTCATATCTACAATAACACTAATTATAACCTCTGGGCAAAAAGTGCATTTGTAGCAGCAAAAAATGTAGTGTTAGGAGGTTCTGGAAATGCCTCCCTTTATTGTAACCTTGGTGGTAACTATAGTTTTACCCACTGTACAATAGCAAATTACTGGAACAAAGGTTTTCGATCAAGTGCAGCTTTGGAAATTGATAATTTCGTCCAACTATCCGAAACGAACAGCGCTACCCAAGATTTGATTAAGGCCGATTTTAGAAATTGTATTATTGACGGGAATTCTCAAATAGAACTTGCTTTAAGGACTAAAGAAGAAAGTCTATTCAACTATAACTTTTCTGATTGTTCACTTAAATTCGATGACTTTTCAAATCAATTCACAGATAATCCTCTATATGATTTTGAGGACAATAGCAGGTACATAAATGTATTGCTAAACATTGATTCGGATTTTTTCTTTCCAACAAACAATAATTTTAAAATTACTTTGGAATCTGAAGCGCGCAATAAGGGAGAACTGGATTTTACAGAAGAAGTGCCACTGGATATTTTGGGAATCAATCGTATTCCATCACCTGATCTTGGCGCATATCAAGCTAGTGAGAAAGAATAAGATTTTATTTTTGCAAGTATTTTCTTTCAAAATTACTAGTTTGGAGTCGATTAAGACAATAACCTTTGTTTTTATAAGGACATTCTAATCAAAATTCTTATTGGGTATTGGTAAATTGCCTTAACAAGACTATTATTTTGGGATACTCTTACGCTATTATAGATTCAGATGCCGTTTCCAATTTGCAACTACAGTCATTTTTGGAAGAGTACGGGGACTTTGATTGTATAGGGTTTTCAAAAACTTCGGAAGAGGGTCTTAATCATGTCTTGAAATATACGCCCGACCTTGTTTTCGTCCATTTGAATGACCAAGCTACACATCTTTTTCAAATGGTTACGGAGCTTTACCAGTACATGTCTAAGTTACCTATTTTCATAGGGGTTTCAAGCTCAAGGGATTATGCCTATGAAGCCATTAAGCACAATTTTTTTGATTATTGGTTGCAACCCTATAATGAGTTTGATATTCGCAAGTCTATCTTAAAACTTAAAAATTTAGTTCCTAAAAAAGAAGAGGCTCAAAACACCTTATGCCTTAAATCCTACAAGGACTTTCACTTTTTGGATACCAATGATATCCTTTATCTACAAGCCGATAACAATACCACTGAGTTCTACATGGTAGACGGTACGGTCAACAATGCATACAAGACCTTAAAAACTTTTGAAAATAAACTTCCTAAAAACTTTGTTCGCATACACCAAAGCTATATCGTAAATACGGACTATGTATCACGTATTAACTTTGGCAAGAACAACTGTGCATTAAAGTCTGTAGATAAGCCCCTACCCTTCTCTAAATCCTATCGTGAGAATATGGACAATCTAAAGCAAATTCTTTCCAAAAGCACTATTTCACACCTTAATTAGCCAAATACTCTCAAAACTGGTTCATTTACTCACAGAACCGATGCACTTCCTTAAAGCGCAGTCTTTTTGACAATATCCTGTAAGAAGGATACTACTTTAGTGTTAGAACAGAAACTAAAAGTTGAATCAAAACCACTAAATAAGATGAAAAAACTAGGAAGTATTTTAGCAATTGCAATGATGGCCCTTGGATCAATAGCTTATGTAGCAGAAAACACGGCCGACGAATTTGAATTTATGAAAGATTTAAACACTATATTGGCCTGTGCTAATTGTTCTACTTTTCCGCCAGATCGTGATCCACCAAAAACTACATAAAGAATTCAATTTACATAAAATAGAAAGCCTTAAACCTCTTGTTTGAGGCTTTTTGCTATCTTGGCAGCAATGTTAACTAGATATTTTTTTTTTAAGAAGGGCCTCTGTTTATTTCTCATACTATCCTTATGTGCGTTATCTACACTATGTGTCAATGCTCAAAACACGCAGCTACCTGAGCGGCAGAAAATAGATAGCGTGGAAATTTACATAGCGAAAAGTAAGAACGATTCGCTGTCGCAGTTACTTAAACTAGATCAATTGTTAAAAGGAGTACGCTATTCGGAAAATCTAAAAGACGATACAGTAAAATCCAAAGCGTTTTCCA
>CBDUKC010000037.1:0-15867 GCA_965367705.1 uncultured Maribacter sp.
GGATTCCATTTTATATAAACACATTGGATGAGGACAGGAAACCCTCAAAAGTGCTATATAGAACGCAACCTACGATAGGTTTTTCGAATAAGGTGTCAGACAACCTATATATTATAGATTCATACAAGGATTCTATATATGATCGAATAGGTCGCCAAGATTTAAAATCAAATCGATACAGATATAGCGATGTTCCATATTATGTAATGAAAAAATATGTGGAGGACACGTATGGAGAACGTTTGGACGCACTTTCTACTGATTTTTTGTATGCTAGGTTAGGTGCTAACTACACCGGTTATAACCCATTAGATAGATTCTCAAAAAATCAAATTGTTCCATCAGAGGAAGACACCTATTATCGCTATCAAACCGTTCAAGGATACGTGCACGATATGGGTGCAGCTATGCAAGGTGGGGTAGGAGGGCATGCTGGCCTTTTTAGTAATGCAAACGATGTTGCTAAAATTATGCAAATGTATTTGCAGAACGGGTATTATGGGGGCACAAATTTTTTTAATTATCGAACGGTAGAAAAATTCAATAAATGCTATTTCTGTGATAAGAATGTTAGGCGTGGAGTGGGTTTTGATAAACCACAATTGGAAAACAGCGGCCCTACCTGCGGTTGTGTTTCTAGAAAGAGTTTCGGCCATAGTGGTTTTACGGGAACCTATACTTGGGCAGACCCCGAAGAAGAAATCGTTTATGTGTTTTTATCCAACAGAACCTATCCAAGTGCGTCGAATAGGCTTTTAGTTAAATCTGGGTTAAGAACACGGATTCAACAAGCCATTTATGATTCAATTCTAAATTAAAATGTAGTTTTGTTATTATGAAGATAGCAATAGTATGTTACCCTACCTTTGGTGGTAGCGGTGTTGTAGCAACAGAGCTTGGTATTGCCTTGGCCAATAGGGGGCATGAGGTGCATTTTGTAACATACCGCCAACCTGTACGATTAGAATTATTGAATAACAATATTTTTTTCCATGAGGTGCACGTACCGGAGTATCCTCTTTTCCACTACCAACCTTACGAACTTGCACTTTCAAGTAAATTGGTAGATACAATAAAATTACACAAGATAGATTTACTTCATGTACATTATGCCATACCACATGCTTATGCGGGGTATATGGCTAAAAAAATGTTGGAAGAAGAAGGAATTTATGTGCCTATGATAACAACGTTGCATGGTACTGATATTACCTTGGTTGGTAAGCATCCATTTTATAAGCCAGCTGTAACCTTTAGTATTAACCAATCTGATGTGGTTACCTCAGTATCGGAAAACCTTAAACAGCGTACTTTGGACATTTTTGATATACAAGGCGAGATAGAGGTGATTCCCAATTTTATCGATACCAATAAATACAGTAATAGCTTTACCGACTGCCAACGTTCTAATATGGCTAAAGATGATGAGCGAATTGTTACCCATATTAGTAATTTCAGAAAAGTCAAACGAATACCTGACGTAATCCATATTTTCCATAAAATACAAGAAAAACTTCCAGCGAAGTTAATTATGGTAGGCGAAGGGCCTGAAAAGGAAGCTGCAGAACGGTTATGTGATACCTTGGGTATAGCGGACAGGGTTATATTTTTAGGAAACAGTAATGAGATAGATAAAATTCTTTGTTTCTCGGATTTGTTTCTTTTGCCATCGGAATCTGAGAGTTTTGGCCTAGCAGCACTAGAAGCAATGGTAAATAGGGTGCCTGTGATTTCAAGTAATGCCGGGGGTATTCCAGAGGTCAACAGTCATGGTGTTACCGGTTATTTAAGTGAGATTGGAGACATAGATGATATGGCTAAGAATGCTGTTTCTATTCTTGAAAATGATAAAACCTTAGAGCAGTTTAAGTTGAATGCAGTCAAGGAATCCCATAAATTCGATATACACAGGGTAGTGCCTTTGTATGAAGAAGTTTATGAAAGAGCCTATAATAGTAGGCTTAGCAATGTTTAGATTATTCACCCTTTTGTCTTTGTTTATTTTTGGTTTGAATAGTTCTTGTAAAGGCCAAAATTTTCCTTCCAACATCAATGGCAATGCATTAAATATGGAGCTTGTGCTTCAAGATGATTACAGTAATGTGGTTACGGAAGAGGTCCTTTTGATAAAGAATCAAGAATCTTTGCAATCGTTTTTTTCTAAGATAAACAAAACAAGAAAACCAGGACTTCCTGTTCCGAAAATCAATTTTGATGAGGACATGGTATTTGTTTGGTGTCAAGGCGAAACGTTAGCCCCTAGTATAGGCCTGCTTTTTCAAAAAGAAACAGAAGAAGCTTACATACTTAAAAAAATATATCCTTCCGGTAAAAGGGAAAACACCGCTATCCTAAGTCCCTTTTTACTCTACAAACTTCCTTTAAGCGCTAAAAATATTACCGTAGAATAGTCCTACGTCTGATAAAAAGGTTTGTTTAACTGTCTAACGAATAATCTTACATTATGTAGGTATTTTTTGAAGAACCTATGGATTTAAATTAATTTTACACCCTGATATAAATAATATAATAGTATGAAAGCTCCAATTCTTTCCTTAGTTATTGCCTCACTATTTTTGTGTTCATCTATGAGCGCACAGGAGGATGATTTACAGATTACCTCAAAAGACAGTATCGTTACAAGTTCATGGATGTTCAGTGTTGGTGTAAACGCAGTCGATGATTCAGGTAATGTTTTTAATGGCTTGTTCGATGTTTCCGATGAGTGGAACATGGTACCTTTTCCTTCTAGAATAAGTATTGGAAGATATTTTAAGAGTGGTTTGGGTGTCGAGGCTATTGGAACTTATAATCAGTATAAGGAAGGTAAGATTATTGACGGTGTCATCAATCCAGAAACCACCGACTACTTTGGTTTGGACGCAAGGCTTACATATGATTTAAATAAAATAATAGGACAGACGGCTTGGTTCGACCCTTACGTGGGTATTGGTATTGGATATACTGATGCTAATAACCTAGGTAGAGGGACATATAATGCTGCTGTTGGTTTTAGAACTTGGTTTTCCGATAAGTGGGGGCTTGACTTTAGTTCTACAGGAAAGTGGTCCATTGGTAGTGAGAATGGTGCTACCAATCATATACAGCATGCAGCAGGTGTGGTTTACCAGTTTGGGATTGAAAAAGGTCTTTCAAAAAGAGGAGAGGAAAAACTAGAACTTATCGCCGCTATAGAAAAGGAAAAACAACGTCAAATGGATTCTATTGCAGACGTTGATAGGCAAAAGGAGGCTCTTTTGTTAGCCGAACGTTTAAAGAAAGAGAAGGAAGAAGCAGCAGCACTTGCAGCGGCTGAGGAAGCCAAATTGAAGGCTGAAAGAGAGCGAAAAGATGCGATTGAAAAACGAATCGCTGATTTAGGCTATGTGTACTTCGCCTTTAACTCTTCCGTACTTAACAAATCATCTAAGGGTGTTTTAGATTCTATAGCAGTGATTTTAGAGGAAATACCAACTTTGCAGTTAAAGATAACGTCACATACAGATTCGCGGGGAGCATCTAAATATAATGATTGGCTTTCTGAAAAAAGAGTACAGAGCACTAGGGATTATTTGATTTCTAAAGGAATAGATACGGCTAAGTTACAAGCAGAATCTTTTGGTGAGACGCAGCTACTAAACGAATGTAGTGATGGTGTTTATTGTTCAGAATACAAACATAGAATAAATAGGAGATCTGAGTTTCTTGTTTTAGAATTATAATAGTGCTGTGTTGTGGGCTTAGGTTGTAACAGGATTCTTTACTCGGTAACAAAAAAGCATCGTTCGATAGTACCGAACGATGCTTTTTATATTTAATTTAAATTGATTTAGTTTTAAACTTCTTGGTTTTATAAAAGCGTACAGGTACTATTTGAGTTTTAATATGGTATAAATAAGAAGCGAGCCCTTCCTATGATATAAATAGCAAGAGTGATTTGGGTTCACATAATTGTTGTATCTATCGTTTATCCTTTAATAAGTTTAAAGCCTTTATCAATGTTATTCCCTTTTATGCGTAAAAAGAAATACCCAGGTGCCAAATGCGCTGTATCTATTGTAACAGTATCATTGGAGGTAGCATATAATTCACTATGCAATAACTTACCAGAGGCAGCATATAAGGATATTTCTATTTGATTATCCGATAAATAACTCATATCGACAGTTACAAAATCTTTTACAGGATTAGGGTAGACTATGAATGCATCATTCAGAACAATGTTTTCTTTATAGGTGCCTTGGCAACTATTATTAGAGTTTACCATTAGCCTATTAACATCTTTATTTAGTCCTAAGATAATCTCGTTTAATTCAGTTTCTATAAGTGTTCCATTCAGATTGATATAATATTTGGATGCGCCACTAAGGCTTAATATGAGGCTGGTTTCGGTATCAGTTTCATTTAGTGAAGAAAGCACTTCAAAACCTACAACTGCATTGTCTACGGCAAGCGAATAACAAGCTTGCAAATTAGCAGTTGTTGCGGTGATACAGATGTCATAGCTACCATTCTCTAGGTCCTCAATATTCAAAATAGTGGTGAATTCATTTGTGGAAATGGTTTGGGAATCCCGCAATAATGTAGCCACATAGGAACCACTTAAAGAGGTGCCAATTTGTATTTTACCGTTTGGACTGGTAGCACAAGAATTGGCAGTACTGGAAATTGAAAACTGGCCCACTGGAAAACCATTTTGTTCACACCCGTTAGCGTCTACAACTGCACCGCCTAGCGTATTCGGGCATATATCATCTGGGTCAAATACGCCGTCACCATCTGTATCCATGTCAAGAGAATCGTTCACTATAAGCTCCAAGAACTCTACGCATCCGATGGCTGTTGTAAAGGTATAAGTGCCCATTGTTGCTGAAGTAACGGAGTCTATGGTATAATCACCCATAACTACTTCACCATTTGGTAGGGTAATTGTAAAATCTGCTGTGTTAGGTAGCATACTAAGTACAAGTGCATCACCTTCTGTTAAGGTTAATGTATTCTTTCCACTGTCCCAAACACCGTTTTCTTGGTATTCTGGGGTAATACTATTTTGAGTACAAAAGCCTTCACCCCAAATTGCAATATTTTTGTTTTGTACACTACCTGCTATGTCAAAGGTGCCGCCAACATATAATTCCTCTAAACTCTCTGAGAATGCGAGGGTTAATACACTAGAGTTTACGCCCACTTGTGCATCTTGGCCTAAAGCTTCCCATCCACTTTCGTAGCTCCATCGCGCTATATTATTTACTGTCTTACTACTATTTTCAGTATCGCTCGCCGTTTCAAAATCGCCTCCTACAAAAACATAATTTTCATTTGAAGTAATAGCGTTTACGCTACCACTAAGTCCATCACCTAAAGTTTCCCAAATCGAATTTGTAAAATTCCATCTAGCAATTCTATTTGCTGTAATAGTTCCAGCGAGATTAAAGTTGCCCCCAGCATATAAATAATCATCAACTATAGAAATCGCCTGAACAAAACCACTGGTTCCTTCGCCTAAGGCAGACCAGTTTAAGTTGTCCCATTTCGCAATTCTGGCAGCAGGAATACCTCCCGCAGTATCAAAATTCCCTCCTACGTAAAGATTGTTAGCTTGGTCAAATGCTATACTTCTGATTTCATTGTTGGTTCCAGCTATATCTGTAGTAGAATCGCTTAAACTCATCCAATTACCATCTTGCCATTTTGCGATATTATTTACTGCAATATCAGCTGAGCTTGTAAAAACGCCACCAGCAAAAAGACTTCCTTCTTGGTCAAATTTCAAATCTAAAATAGGTCCATTTGTTCCGGTACCAAGAGAAGTCCAAACCGAGCCATTCCAAAATGCTATGTTGTTTGCAGCGATATCCCCAATTTGGGTAAATTCACCACCCACGAAGATGTAACCATTTGGAGCGATTGCAATCGAGTTTATGTTTCCATTGGTTCCGCCTCCTAGGTTTTGCCATTGCCCTTCTGGGGTAATTACGGCTAAGTTCGATACGGTGACACCCCCAGCATTAGTGAAGTTTCCACCGACATAGGTCATGTTATCTATTCCTCTGACAATGGTTTCTACGGTTCCGTTTGTTCCACTTGAAATTCCCTTCCATTCTCCAATACCGTTTGTCGGGTTGGTTACAGGTCCTGTTACAGTGTCCGTTAACCTAAAAAGTTTTGCATTGTTTCCATAGCCCGAGAAGTATAATTCACCAGTTTCGTCTTCACCAAAGGACGATATCGACTGTCCGCTCGCCCTAAAAAGCAAGGTTGATGTAGTGGAACCATTGGACAAATTATAAGACAGTGCCCAAACTCTGCCCGTGGTAAAGTCACCGTAAATGTAATTGCCTGCTAAAGCACTAGAAGTTAAACTGCCATTATACATATAACCCCCAGTGATCGATTTGTCTCCTTGGTTGTGATCATAGCCATACACTGGTTTGATGTCTAGTGTGGATGCCAATACTGTATTGGAATTGTAGTCAGAATTTGCTTCAAATCTGTTCCAGCCAAAATTCCCTCCATTGGTTATAAAATTAATTTCTTCATACATATTCTGCCCAACATCTGCTCCCCATAGTCTTCCTGTTGGGTCAAATGAAAATTTCCAGGTATTTCTAAGTCCCCAAGCGTAGATTTCATCGAGTCCGGTTTGATTGAGTCTAGGGTTATCCGCAGGAATTTCATAGTTGCCATTTGGTAACTCTGGGTTTTGCTCTATAGGGTTGTTACCGTTTACGTCAATATCAATTCTAAGCATGCTTCCGAACACCGTATTTAAATTTTGTGCATTTCCTTGTGGGTCACCACCACCTCCACCATCACCAATAGAGATATATAGATAACCATCTGGACCAAATGCAATTTTACCTCCGTTGTGATTTGATTCTGATTGATTTTTTGTGAATTGAGCAATTATAGTTTCACTATTAGGGTCTATAAGATTTGGGTTAGCGCTGCTTACTTGGTAGCGGACAATATTAATTCTGTAATTGCTTGGGCTGTCTATATAAAACACAAAAATGTAGCCATTGCTTTCGAATTCAGGATGAAAAGCTAAACCTAGTAGGCCTATTTCTTGTCCGGAACTATAAGCTACTTTGGAAGAAATATCCAAAAAGGTACTTACTTGATTGGGTGTTACTTCGTTATTATTCGGAAATACTTTGATTGTTCCCTGTTGCTCCACTACAAAAAGTCTATTGGATCCGTCGCTTGCGTTCTGTATTTCTACTGGCACATTAAAACTGATATTAGGAAACGCTTCTTCATAAGAGACTTGGCCGTAAGAAGCAGTAAACACACACAAAAATAAGAAGTAAACAATGGCTTCCTTCAACCGTAAGGGGAATAAACGCATGTAAGTGACTTAAGGATAACAAATATACGCAGTTCATACTTGTTTTTAATTATCATGCAAATGATAAGTTTAGTCTGATGCCTCAAAAATAGAATTCAAAAAATGTCTTAGATTTTACATACTAAAATTAATGATTGACACTTTATAGACACACCTAATTTCTATGTGAGCCTTATCGTCAATGGTTCTTGATATGCTGAATCTATTGGTTTTTATCTTTTAAAGCTGTTGATTTTTGAAATTCACCGGCTTAAACCACTATTGAATAACCCTTTCATTGAGAAGGGATTAGGCAGGCTTCTTCTTAGCTAGTTTTGGGTAGTGAGATTTGAAAAATGTTGGAATTAAACGTTAGTTCAAGCTAGAAATTAAATTTTTGGAAAGTACAGAACTAGACCAGATAATGCGAACACAGTGTTCTAAGTGCCAGAAAATCCGATCTTCAATTTGATTACCAGCTAAAAGAGGTCCTGCAACAAAAAGATTTTCAGATGCTTGCATGCGGTCATCAACCTTAAATCCAATATTAGAAGCATTAGGCGTACACAATCCATCATTGATAAGATTGCTTAAAAACGGGTTTAAACCTTCAGAGGCAAGATTAACACTCCCCAAACAGTTTACAATTAAATTAAAAGTCTCTGAACGCGCATCAGCGTCGGATGTAGCTTCGGTAGGTTTGTAGTTAAGGACTAGGCCGTCTTCATTTTCGCTTATGCTTACAAATCTTCCCTTTAAATGTGTAAACCTGTTTCTCTTGCTTAAATCATCTACAACAGATAGGTAATGATTACCGGCACAACGTTGTCTCCTTCCAATTTGGTTCCCATGAAAACAGGCAAAATCAAGCAGTTCCTCTTTGCTTAATTTTGGCAGTAGACTTCCAAAACCTTTTGAGATTATACCCACTGTGGTTGCCGCACCTAGTTGTTGTTTTTCAGCATTATCTATGTCCTTGTGAGCAGCTTCTGCAATTGATTTGGCTGTGAGTCCTTCCGATTTGGCAAGAGCTTCTAAATGGGTAGCTTTAAATTCTTTAGCTTTAATTGAATCAAAAGTGCCATCTGGCATTATTCCGTGGGAGGAAAGTGTTTTGAAAGAAGTATTGTAGTGATCCATGGGTAGCTTGTCACATATTTTGTAGAGCATTTCCAGGCCGCTAGCATTTGCCCCAAGTACTGCAATTTTTGTTGGTAAATTTTTCCTTTCCCTTTCTTCTATAAAACGAGCAATTTTTGCCATATTTTCCTCCATACCTTTCCCGTATGGTGCATCGATATAAAGCGTATTTATATTTTCCGTGGTCTTTTTGTTGTATAATTTCTTATAAGGAAGCGAACCTATGGAGAGTACTGCCTTTTCAACCACAAGGTTGCTATTGTCTTCAAAGTTTATGGTAAACAAGCCGTTCTCTTTTGTGATGGCCTTCGTTTCTTTTTGGAGGTATTCAACCGCTAATCTATTCTCCGCTACTAATTTATCTATTCGTTTTACAACTTCTAGGTGTATGTACCTGCCGAAAAAGAATCTAGGAACATAAAGGTCGTCCCAATCACCCTTTTTATATCGCAGGCTATTATCGGCGACCCATTTTTCAGCATATTGGCCACCATTAGCCATAAATTCTGCAGCTAAATGGTCAATGTTTTCATTTAACCAATTCTTATAGTGTGTTCGGTGTGGTTCCGAAATAAAATTCTTTAAATCCTGAATCAATAAAACCGACTTTCCAGAACGATCTCCGTAGGGCATTCCTTTGAAAAAGTCGTTGCTTTTATCAATAATATACAGTGTGATTTTTCCTTTTGTAGTGTCTTTACTCAGCTGTTCCAAGAAAGGAATTAACGTATAACTTGTTGCTATTCCTGCGCCGATAAATGCAATTTTTGTAGACATGGAGTTGAAATATTGATTATTAAAGTGTAAAAATGATAAAATAAAGGTTGATTCCCCGTGTTTTTGTTGCTTTTTATGACCAACTAAACGGAATTATCGTTTATCTACTATTTTCAAAAACTTAGTGCCTTGGCTACATTAAAAAATAAGTAGAGTCTTCAGGTATTATTCTTGTATACGTTCTTTAGTTTATAAGAACAAAATCTGTTTAAAGTGTTAAAAACCAGAGGTAGTACCCGTAAATATGCAGTTCTTTCAAGACCAGCGTAGTTATCTTGATAATATTGTTAATAAGTCATTTATTTTTTGATTTCCTTGTTTCAGTTAAAGCTTTGGTTGCAGTAAATTTGCACCATTGAAATTAAACGTATATATAGGTTATTTAACGAGATTAATTTCTTTACTGGTTCTGTTGTGCTTTTTTTGTAAGTTCAAAATAGAACACTATTTTTTTTTAACAATGCTATGATGAAGAAAAATTACTCCCCAAAATTATCCAGTTTTAAGAATGTATTGCTAACCACAACTGTTGTTGGTGCGATAGCTGCTTTTATGAGTTTTGGACCCATGTTCATGGGGCCGGGTCTCACAACACCCGAACCGTTTCAACCATTTGTGGATACAGCGTTTTCTCCAGGGGGTACTTCGGTAGACCCTTATCAAGAAGCTTTTCCAAATTTGGATTTTGATACGCCTCTAAATTTTAATATTGTTCCAGGGCAATCCAAAATTGTACTAGGACAAAGAGATGGTAAAGTGTTTTGGTTTCAGGACGACGAGTCTACCACTCAAAAGAATCTTTTAGTAGATTTCTCCACAGAAGCTGGGGGAACTGATGAAGTAGGAGGAGAAATCTGGGATGGAGGTTTTTTAGGATTGGCCATTCATCCTAACTTTGGTACGCCAGGTAATAATTTGTTTTTTATCTATTACACCAGTAAATCTGCGGATGTCACACTTGAAGGTCCTTTAGCTTTTCGATGTGGGCTGGAAAGATTTCATGGAAATTATCTTTACTTAGAAAAGTTTGAGGTTAATCCTGCAACGATGGCTTATGTAGCTGGCTCCAAAACTACCATGATTAAGAGACAAATGTATAATACAACGCACCGAGGTGGAGGTATGGAATTTGGTGATGATGGTTTTTTATACCTTTCCACGGGCGATCAAGCAGCCTATGTTAATGCTCAGGATATTGCAGAGAACCTAGATGGTGGTGTGCTTCGTATCGACGTGGATATGATTGGAGGAAGCACCAGTCACGCGCCAATTAGGACGCTAGCGTCTGCAGGTGCTGGGGAAATAGATGAATTTTCTGGTATTGGGTACTTCATTCCTAACGATAATCCTTTTAACGAACCTTCAGCGGCGGGAACTGTTTTTGAAGAATACTATTCTCTAGGCCACCGTAATCCGCACCGTATGACAAAAGACCGTGCAACAGGAATTTTTTATATTGGGGAAGTTGGCGAGAGTACACACGAAGAAATTAATGTTTTGTCTAGTGGTAAAAATTACGGATGGCCTTTATTTGAGGCAACCTTGCCACAAAATTTTACAAATACATTTACGGGTCAACCTTGTGTTACCCAACTTTATAATAATATGGCTCATGAGGAACCCTTAGTAGAATTCACTAGGAGCGAAGCAAATGCCATCATTGGTGGCTATGTATATCGTGGGCAAGAAGTTCCGGGTCTTACAGGTCAATATATTTGTGCAGATTATGGCTCTGGGAGTGAAATTTGGCAAGTGAATACCAATGATGGGAGTAAACAATTGTTAGGTAATTTTGCAGAGGGAAATCCAGTTTCTTTTGGACAGGATTATCAAGGAGAACTTTATATTTTAAGTGAAGGTGATGGCGTTAAATTGTATAAGCTTAGGCCTGCCACAACCAATGCTAGCGCTCCAGCGCTGCTTTCGCAAACTGGAGCATTTACAGATTTGCAAAACCTTATAGTACAAGATGGTTTTGTTCCTTATGAAATGATAGCCTCTTTTTGGTCCGATGGAGCATTAAAGAAACGTTGGATAGGTATCCCGAACGATGGTACGCATAACACAGCTCAAGAACAGATTCAATTTTCGGAGAATGGTGTATGGGATTTTCCTATAGGTTCTATAATAATAAAACATTTCGATTATCCTATAGACGATGCAGATCCTTCTGTAACCCGAAAAATCGAGACGCGATTCTCTATTAAGGGTAGTGATGGAAATTTTTATTTCCTTACGTATAAGTGGCTTCCAGATGAAAGTGATGCTCAATTGGTAGACATGGAGGTAGGTGAAACCATAAGTATAGATGTAGCCACCACAGGTGGTGGTCAACGTCAAGCAAGTTGGTTGTATCCATCCAATAGTCAATGTATTAGTTGTCATAGTCCAGCCTTAGGGGGTACTTTAGGCCTGCGTACTCGTAATTTGAACAGTGATTACGACTATTCAACACATGATCCAAGTGGTGTAGAAGGAAACCAATTAGTAACATTGAGTGCTTTGGGTATATTGAATGTAAATATTACCGATATGGATACTCCAGGGTATTTGACCCATATTGCTATGGATGACCTTAACGGCACACTAGATCAACAAGCACGTTCTTATTTGGATAATAATTGTGCCTACTGTCATCAATCGGCTACGGGAAACCGTGCAGATTTCGACCTTCGCCTATTGAATACCCTGGCACAGACCGGGCTTACAACCGCGGGTATAAACCAACCTATACCTGGTTTGCCAGTAAATCAACAAATATTAACACCGGGAGATGCAGCGAATTCGCAATTGTACCACAGGGCTCAAAGTTTAGATCCTGGTATTATGATGCCACCGGTTTCGAAGAGTATAGTTGACCAGGAAGGTGTAGCTTTATTAGAAGCATGGATCAATGCCATGGAACCGATAGCACCTGTTCCAGATTTGGACACCTATAGATTGGTGAATTTTGCTACCAAAGCAACATTGCAAGTAGCGGATGCCAGTAACGTGTTAGGGACTAATGTGCAACAAGGAGGATACGAAGGATTAGATTACCAACATTGGGCTTTAGAGGATGCTACTGAAGCAGGTTATTTCAGATTCAGTACCATAAATAACAATAGGTACTTGGATGTAGCGGGTTTTGGACCAGGTTTAGGAGTTAATGTATGGCAATGGGAAGATAACGGTTCGGTTGCCCAACAATGGGAAGTTGTAGATGCGACCGATAATACCTTTCATATAATTAGTAGAGTAAATGGTAATTTTCTTGGAATCGAGCCAAACGGCAACGCCATAATAGGAGTCGATGATGGTAGTGATAGCTACAGATGGGAATTTTTACCAACAGGTGTACCATTAAATGTAGGTATTGATTTACAGTCTAATTTAGTCATCACTTCAGAGGATGGTACCACGGACGATTTTGATGTGATGTTAAAATCGGCACCTCTAGACGATGTAATTTTATTGGTTACCGGTACCGGAGCTGTTGATGAGTTTACGCTTTCTACTTCTGAACTTACTTTTACTGCCGCAAACTGGAATATTCCGCAAACGGTTACTGCAACTGGCGTAGATGATTTAGATGCAGACGGTGTTCAATATTTTAACATAGTAATTACGGTTGACGATGCGCGTAGCGATGTTACATATGCCGGTTTTACGGAAACATTAGGGGGCTATAATGAAGATGACGATGGTGGCTTAAGAGCCGCTCCAGCGCCGGGAAGTTACAGAATTATCAACGTGGAAAGTGCTTTGTCCGCCGAAGTTTTGGATGCTGGTACATTTAATGGCGCAAACATACAACAGGGACTCTACCACGGTGATAATCATCAACAATTTGAGTTAATCTACCGAAATAACGGACAGTATTCACTCATAGCTGAGCATAGTGGAAAAGTTATAGATGTGGAACAAGGCAATGCCAATCCAGGTACAAACGTATGGCAATTTATTGATAACGGTTCTGCTCCTCAACTATGGAGTATTCAAGATGCCGGAAATGATTCTTACTATATCATTAGCGAGTTAGGAGGACATTATTTAACTATAGATGCCAACGGAAATATCCTTGTAGATGTGGATAATGGAACTGATAATTATAGATGGCGTTTTGAAGATGTACTAACACTAGGTAACACTGGTCTAAGTGTAAGTGAGGAAATACTCCTTACCAACGAAGATGGCGATACGGATACGTTTACCGTAGTGCTTAGTTCAGAACCGACCGCAACAGTGACGATTGGTTTGGAGCTTATTGCTGGAATTGCAGAGGCAAGCTTAGATGCAACACAGCTTATATTCGATGCTGCTAATTGGAATGTTGCCCAAACAATTACGGTCACTGGTGCTAACGATGACGACCAAGATGGGGCTCAGGACTTTGTGGTTCAGGTTGCTGTGGTAGCGCCTTTCAATGATTCTAATTATAGTTCAGGTATAGGAGATACCGTATTAGGTATTAATTATGATAACGATGGTGGTGATAACGGAGCTCCGTTACCCGGTATTTATCAAATACGTAATGTGGGAAATCAACAGAATATAATGCCGGATTTGGGCACTTTAGCTTGGCAGGTAAATATGGGTACGGATACGTATGATGGCTCGGAATACCAGCATTTTGAATTGATAGCCGAAGGAAATGGTTTGTATAGTATAAAGTTTACACAGCAGGATGCTACCAATAGGGACTTGTATTTGGATAATCAGGGTGGAAGTGCCGTTCCGGGAACCAATATATGGTCTTATATTGAAAGCGTTGGTCCGGGTAGAACGGCCCAGTTGTTCCAAGTTGTTGGGGCGGGTGATGGATCTTATTATATTATAAGCGCTTTACCAACTACGAACTACTTGACAGTAGAGCCTGATGGGAATATCATTGCCGATGTAAATGGTAATACTGATTTCTTTAAATGGCAATTCTTAGCTACAGGCTTCCCTCCAGAGGCTATAGCTACTGCCGATATAAATGTTGGGAATGCTCCTTTAACTATTCAGTTTACGGGTAGTGGATCTACGGATGACAAGAATGCTATTGTGGAATACTCGTGGGACTTTGGCAATGGAGATACAGCTACGGATGCAGATCCTAACTATAGCTTTACCCAAGGTGGTACCTATAATGTTACGTTAACCGTAACGGACGGTGATGGGTATGAAGATGTTAGTGATCAAATTGAGATAATTGTAAACGGTACACCGGAAGCAGTAGCTAGTGCAGATATCATAAGCGGTATTGCAGCCTTAGAGGTTGCCTTTACAGGTGATCAGTCTATGGATGCAGAAGGATTTGTTACTTATGCTTGGAACTTTGGCGATAGTGCCAATTCAACAGAAGCGAATCCAGTACATATTTTTGCAACTGAAGGTACGTATAATGTTGTCTTAACGGTTACGGATGAAGGTGGAATTTCCGATTCCGATACCATTACCATAGTGGTTGCACCCAATATGGCACCTGCAGCGGTGGCAAGCACGGATGTCACAGAAGGGGAAGCACCTTTAGACGTAATCTTTACTGGTGATCAGTCTACAGACGATGATGTGGTGGTATCTTATAGTTGGGATTTTGGAGATGGAACAAGCTCTGCTATAGCCAATCCGGTACATACCTTTACTGTGGCCGATACATACACTGTGGTATTGACTGTTACGGATGAAGCTGGATTAACGGATACGGCAAGCTTAACTATAATAGCAAACAGGGTAAATGGAGCACCAATAGCTATAGCGACTTCAGATGTTACGGAAGGCGAAGCTCCTTTAGAGGTAAGTTTTGTGGGAGATCAATCCACGGACGATGTTGGTATTGTTGCCTATGCTTGGAATTTCAATGATGGAACAACTTCCTTGGAGGCAAATCCGGTGCATACCTTTAGTAATGCAGGAACGTACGATGTTGTCTTAACAGTAACCGATGCAGATGATCTTATTGATAGTGAGACAGTGACCATAACGGTAACTGCTCCAAATACAGCGCCTGTTGCTGCAGTACAAGCAGATGTCACCGAAGGAGATATTCCTTTAGTGGTTAGTTTTACAGGTGACCAGTCTACGGACGACTCTGGTGTTGTATCTTACAGTTGGGATTTTGGGGACGGTACTAGTGCTACGGAGGCAAATACTGTTCATACTTATACCACAGCTGGTAGTTATAACGTGGTCTTGACGGTTACGGATGCAGAAGGGTTGCAGGATACTGCAACGGTTTTGATTACTGCGATTAATCCAATGATGGGCAATATGCCAGTTGCGGTAGCTACTGCTGACATAACCCAGGGCGAAGCGCCTTTATTAGTTGTATTTACGGGGGATCAGTCTACCGATGATGTTGAAATTGTAGATTATTCTTGGGATTTTGGTGATGGTGAAATAACTACGGACGTAAACCCAACACATACGTTTACTAAGGACGGAACGTATAATGTTGTGCTAACGGTTACAGATGCTGAAGGTTTTGAGGCTACGGCCACAATTGAAATTTCCGTAGTACCTAGCGATGAAGTATCATTTGAGTTTATACTAACACCGAATCCATCAACGGACGCTGTCCAGGTTGTGATGAATGATAATTTTGATACTAACGACATATTAGGTGTTATGATTCACGATACATCGGGTAGGTTGAT